>CANOET010000052.1 GCA_947564835.1 uncultured Eubacterium sp.
TCCGTAAGCGCTGGATTTCACCTCCGCTAAAAGCGCCCCTTTAACGTCCTTCCAGGGTGTGTCTCCCCGGCCAGTCCCCGTCCGCAGCCCGCAGAGTCTGGTTATGGCAGGCTTTATAATACCTGAATTTCAATTTTACAAAGGATATCAATGCCTGGTTTCAGGTATTGTATTTACCGTTAATTATACAACACAGTAATAGTGTTTGGATGATATACCATTTGCCAGAAAATATATCCGGGTCAAGTACTGCCAGCCAGAAAGCATAGTCTTAGTCAAGTACCGCCAGCCAGAAAACAGAGCCTGGATCAAGTACTATCATCCAGAAAACAGAAACCGAGCCAAGTACCGCCATCCAGAAAACAAATTCCGAGTCAAGTACCGCCGGCCAAAAACCAGTGTCCGGGTCAGCGGAAAAGCGCTGCGGCCCGGCGGCATAGGACTGGAAGGACATTCAAGGGGCGTTTTTAGCGGAGGTGAAATCCAGCGCTTACGGAGACTTAGACAGGAGGCCCACACGCCGACTGTCTTAGTCGCAGTTAGCGATTAGTTCACCGCAGCGTTGCCCCAGTCCGCCCAGTCCTATGCCGCCGGGCCGCAGCGCTTTTCCGCTGACCCGGACACGTCCGGAGAGCCATCCAATGTCCGGAGAGCCATCCAATGTCCAGACCAGCCCTTTTTGCCAGAGTGTGAAAAGTAATGCTTGCAGTCCGCCGGCAGATACGGTACAATGCCGTAGAAAGGAGTGATAACCATGGCTTTTGACGGAATTGTAATCGCTAATCTGGTATCAGAACTAAATCAGACCGTGTCCAACGCACGTATTTATAAAATCGCCCAGCCGGAAAAAGACGCCTTGCTGTTAACATTAAAAAGCGCGAACGGCCAAAAGCGCCTGTTTTTATCTGCGAGCGCCTCTCTGCCGTTAATTTACCTGACAGATACGAATAAACCCAGTCCGATGACTGCGCCGAATTTTTGTATGCTGCTGCGCAAGCATATCGCGAACGGCCGGATTGTGAAGATCTGGCAGCCGGAAATGGAGCGGATCATCCATTTTGAGATCGAGCATCTGGATGATCTGGGGGATTTGCGGAAAAAAACGCTGACGATTGAGCTGATGGGCAAACACAGCAACCTTATTTTTATGGATGAAAATAACCGGATCATAGATAGTATCAAGCATGTATCCGCGCAGGTTAGCTCGGTCCGTGAAGTGCTGCCGGGGCGGGAGTATTTTGTGCCGACGCAGGGAAAAAAGAATCCGCTTGCGGCAGACGAAGCGGATTTTTATGAGCGGGTGCTCTGTAAGCCCCTGGCGGCGGCAAAGGCTGTCTACAGCGCTTATACGGGTATCAGTCCGTGTGTTGCGAATGAGATCTGCTACCGCGCCGGGATTGACGCTGACGCGCCGCTTGCCAGCCTTGGCGAAGATGGGAAAAAGCATCTGTGCAACCAGTTCCTTTGGATGATGCAGGATATCCGGGAAGAGAAGTTTTTCCCGCAGATTGTGCTGGAAGACCGTCATCCGCTGGAATTTTCTTCGGTGCAGCTGACACAGTACGGGCATCTGGAATGCGAGGCGCTGCCGTCTGTTTCGCAGGTGCTGGAGCAGTTTTACGCCGCGCGTGATTTGTATACCAGAATCCGCCAGAAATCTGTAGATTTGCGCAAGATCGTTGCGACTGCCCTGGAGCGCAACCATAAAAAGTACCAGCTCCAGCTAAAGCAGCTCAAAGATACGGAAAAACGGGACAAATACAAAGTATACGGGGAATTGATCAACACGTATGGCTACCATTTGGAAGAAGGCGCAAAATCGCTGGAGGCGCTCAATTATTATACGAATGAAATGATAAAGATCCCGCTGGATGCGCAGCTGACGCCGATGGAAAATTCCAGGAAATATTTTGAAAAATACGGCAAGCTTAAGCGGACGTATGAGGCTTTATCCGAGCTGACGCTTGAGACAAAGGCGGAAATTGAGCATCTGGAGTCGATCGCGACTTCGCTGGACATTGCGCGCAGCGAAGACGACCTCGTCCAGATCCGCCAGGAACTGGTCGAATACGGATATATCCGCCGCAAGGGGCATGAAAAAAAACAGAAGGTAAAAAGCAGGCCGTTCCATTACCGGTCTTCGGATGGGTTTGATATTTATATCGGAAAAAATAACTACCAGAATGAAGAACTGACGTTTAAATTTGCAAACGGCGGGGATTGGTGGTTTCATGCAAAAAAGATGCCGGGTTCCCATGTCGTGGTCAAAACGAACGGCCAGGAGCTGCCGGATCGGACATTTGAAGAAGCTGCGAGGCTGGCGGGGTATTTTTCGCAGGGCAGGGATGCACAGAAGCTGGAGGTGGATTATCTGCAGCGGCGGAATGTGAAAAAGCCGAACGGGTCTGCGCCGGGATTTGTTGTTTATTATACCAATTATTCGATGGCTATCCAGCCGGATATTACGGGGATTGAGATGGTGAGTGATTAAGCAGGTGCGCAGATTCCGCATGCTTGTACCGTAAATATGAAATATTTGAAAATTTTTCAAGAAGAAATTGACTAACAACCTCCAAATGTCTATAATAAGTATATCTATGCAAATTCAAAGCAAATTGCAATACTCAAAATCGGCAACCCCGATTGGAGGAAATTAAGATTATGATAAAGAGCATGACAGGATTTGGCAGGTATGAGGCTGTCAAAGACAAGATGAAGATTGCAGTTGAGATGAGGGCCGTCAACCATAGATATCTGGACATCAGTGTCAAGATCCCGAAAAAACTCAGTAATTTTGAAACTGCCATCCGTACCATTTTAAAAGAATACATCCAAAGGGGCAAGGTCGATGTGTTCGTGTCTTATGAGGATTTTTCCGAGACAAACTGCTCCTTGTGCTATAACGAGGCGTTAGCGGGAGAATACTTAAAGTACTTCCGGCAGATCGCGGATACGTTTCAGGTCAGGGACGATATTACGGTCAGCACGCTGGCGAGGTTTCCGGATGTATTTACGATGCAGGATCAGGAAGCAGACGAGACGGAATTAAAAGAAGTGCTGGAAGAAGCGGTGCGCGGCGCGGCGGCGCTGTTTGTGGATTCCCGCAAAAAGGAAGGGGAAAACCTGAAAAACGACCTGATCGGCAAGCTGGATGAGATGCTTTTGCATGTAGCTTTTATTGAAGAGCATTCCCCGCAGATTATCGAACAGTACCGTGAAAAGCTCAAAGCCAAGGTCAAAGAGCTGCTGGGCGATAAGCAGCTGGATGAAAACCGGATCGCGGCGGAGGTGACGATTTATGCAGACAAGGTCTGCGTGGATGAAGAGACAGTCCGGCTGCGCAGCCATATCGAAGCTGTGAAAAAGGAACTGCTGGACGGCGGAAGCATCGGGCGCAAGCTGGATTTTATCGCGCAGGAGATGAACCGGGAGGCGAATACGATCCTGTCCAAGGCAAGCGACCTGGCGGTGTCGGATACGGGCATTGAGTTAAAGACTTCCATTGAAAAGGTCAGGGAACAGATCCAGAATATTGAATAAGGATTAGTTATGGCAAAGTTAATGAATATCGGATTTGGGAATGTGGTCAATACAGACAAGATCTTATGTATCATCACTCCGGATTCCGCACCGGCAAAGCGCCAGATCCAGCGCGCAAAAGAGGAAAACAGGCTGATCGACGCAACGCAGGGGCGCCGGACAAGAGGCGTGATCTTTACGGTCAACCAGATGGTCATTATATCGGCTCTGCAGCCGGATACGCTCGCCGGACGTTTCGGGACAGAAGAAAGACAGTAAATAGGAATAGAAAAAGGAGAATGGGATTATGATACATCCATCTTATGTGGAATTGATGCAGGTAGTGAACAGCGATCAGACAGAGATCGGCGAAGAACCGGTGATCAACAGCCGTTATTCCATTGTTATCGCGACCGCGAAGCGGGCAAGGCAGATTATCGGCGGCGATGAACCGATGATCGCAAAATCAAACGGCAGAAAGCCGCTGTCGGTTGCCGTGCAGGAGCTGTATGAAGGAAAAGTAAAGATCGTCGGAGAAGACGATGCGATTGCAGAGATCGCGCAGGAGCATTTATAAATCTGGGCAGAGGGTTGTGCTTGTCGCACAACCTTTTTTCAAAGGAGGACAGCAAAATGGCCGGGCCATTCCACTTGCTTTTTGTATCGCTTGGGTGCGATAAAAATTTATCTGATTCTGAGTTTATGCTTGGGATGCTGCAGGAAAGCGGGTTTTTGATTACGAATGAAGAGGAACAGGCGGATATCATTGTGGTCAATACCTGCTGTTTTATCAATGATGCCAAAGAAGAGAGCGTAAACACGATCCTGGGAATGGCAGAATATAAAAAGACCGGGCGCTGCCAGGCGCTGCTTGTGACCGGCTGCCTGGCGCAGCGTTACCAGCAGGAAATCCGACGGGAGATTCCGGAGGTGGATGCGGTCCTTGGCACAAATTCCTATGACGATATTGTGCATGCCGTGCAGGAGGCGCTGGACGGAAAACAGTATGAAAATTTTCATACGCTGGACGGGCTGCCTGTGCCGGGGCAAAAAAGGAGCATTACGACCGGAGGGCATTATGCGTATCTGAAAATTGCGGAAGGATGCGACAAGCACTGCACATATTGCATTATTCCGTCCATCCGCGGCAGCTACCGCAGCGTACCGATGGAAGAGCTGCTGGCGCAGGCCGCGCAGCTGGCTGACGCCGGTGTGCGGGAGCTGATTTTGGTCGCGCAGGAAACGACGCTGTACGGGGTGGATTTATATGGGGAAAAATCGCTGCACCGGCTGCTGGATGAACTGAACAAGATTCCGGGGCTGTATTGGATACGTATATTATATTGCTATCCGGAAGAAATTGACGACGATTTGATCCAGGCGGTCAAGCGCAATGAAAAAGTCTGCCATTATCTGGACCTGCCGATCCAGCATGCCAGCGATACGGTCCTGCGCCGCATGGGCCGCAGGACAAGCAGCCAGGATATCCGCACCATTGTGGAAAAGCTGCGCCGGGAAATTCCGGATATCTGCCTGCGCACGACGGTCATCTGCGGATTTCCGGGAGAAACGCAGGCACAGCATGAAGAGCTGATGGAATTTATCAATGAACTGGAGTTTGACCGCCTGGGTGCATTCACGTACTCCGCAGAAGAAGATACGCCGGCAGCGGAATTTCCGGACCAGGTGGAGGAAGAGACAAAGCTTGCCTGGCAGGAAGAAGTGATGGAACTGGAGCAGGAGATTATTTTTGACCGGACAGCCGGGATGAAGGGACGCGAGATCTGGGCGTTTGTGGAAGGAAAGCTGCCGGATGAGCCTGTGTATGCAGCCAGGACATACCGGGATGCGCCGGATATTGACGGATATGTGTTTATCTCCGGTGCGGAAACGGAGCTGATAACCGGGGATTTTGTCAAAGTGCGCATTACAGGCTCCATGGATTATGATTTGACGGCAGAAATTATATAAGCCTGTATATATAAAGGGGAAAAGCCGTTTATAAATAGATGATTTAAGAAGGGAGAAGGGGAATTATGAATCTGCCAAACAAACTTACGCTGCTGCGTGTGGCGCTGATTCCGTTTTTTGTATTTTTCCTGCTGGCACCTGCTTTTGCAGATAACGGAAAGTATATTGCGACAGTTATTTTTATGATTGCCAGCCTGACAGACCTGTTTGACGGAAAAATTGCAAGAAAGTACAATTTAGTGACAAATTTCGGCAAATTTATGGATCCGTTGGCGGATAAACTACTGGTATGCGCCGCGCTGATCTGCCTTGTCGACAGAAGGCAGCTTGCATCCTGGATCGTGATTGTCATTATATCCAGGGAATTTATTATCAGCGGTTTCCGCCTGATCGCGGCTGAACAGCAGATCGTGATTGCGGCAAGCTATTGGGGAAAATTTAAAACAACATTTCAGATGCTGATGATTATTGTGCTGATTCTGGATATAGACCATAAGTTCTTTCAGGGGCTGGGGGTGGCTCTGACGTATCTTTCGCTGGCGCTTACGGTGATTTCGCTGGCGGATTACCTGTATAAGAACTGGAATGTGATCAAGGAACAGCGGTAAAAGGAATAAAAAATGACAGAAGGGGAAATTATGAGCGAAGTATATGAAAAAGAATTTGCACGCGAAGAGCGCATCGCCCGCCTTTTGATGCAACGCGGATTTACCGTTACAACAACGGAATCCTGCACCGGCGGGCTGCTGGCCGGACGGCTGGTAAATGCGGCAGGAATTTCAGAAGTGTTCAAAGAAGGCTATATCACATATTCCAATGAAGCAAAAGAAAAATTATTGCACGTTTCCCATCAGACACTGGAAACGTATGGCGCAGTCAGCGAACAGACCGCACTGGAAATGGCACAAGGGGCGGCCAGACAGGCAGGCGCACAGGCAGCGCTCGCAACGACAGGAATCGCTGGCCCAGACGGCGGGACACCGGAAAAACCAGTCGGCCTTGTCTATATCGGCTGTTATGTCAATGGTGTTACGATTGTAGAAAAACACATATTTGCAGGAGAGCGGGCGCAGGTAAGGAATCTTGCAGTAGAAGCAGCGCTGGCCCTGTTGGAACAGGCATTACAAAGCGTTGGCTGAACAGGCTTGCAATGGATAAAAGATTTCTAAAATCAGGAGATAATTATGAGGATTATTGCTGGAACGGCAAGGAGTCTGCCGCTAAAATCGATCGAGGGGCGTGACACGAGGCCGACGACGGACCGCATCAAGGAAACACTGTTTAATATCCTGCAGCCTGACATTGCAGGCAGCAGTTTTTTAGACCTGTTCGCAGGCAGCGGGCAGATTGGCCTGGAAGCATTAAGCAGGGGCGCTGACCATGCGGTATTTGTAGAAAACAATAAAAAGGCATGTGCCTGCATTGAGGAAAATATCCGATTTACCCGTTTTGGGCAGTCATCCAGATTGTTAAGCATGGAGGCAGTGAGCGCGCTGCGTTCCTTAGAGGGCACCGATACGTTTGACTGTATTTTTATGGATCCGCCGTACCGTTCCGGTAAGGAGCAAGAGGCGCTTGCTTATCTGGCAGCCTCCGGGCTTCTGGCAGAAAACGGCGTGATTGTGGTCGAAGCAGCTGCGGATACAGACCTGTCTTATGTAAAAGACCTGGGATTTGCGGTCATACGGGAAAAGAAATACAAAACAAATAAGCACATTTTTATAGCAAAAGAGGTCTGATATGAAAAGAGCAATTTATCCGGGCAGCTTTGACCCGGTAACCAACGGGCATCTGGATATCATCGCACGTTCTGCAAGGCTTGTGGACGAGCTGGTAGTAGGCGTGCTGAATAATCGTGCAAAAAATGCATTGTTTTCTGCTGAGGAACGTGTTAGTATGTTAAAGGAACTCACTTCGCATTTTCCCAATGTCACAGTCGACGCATTTGACGGCCTTTTGGTGGACTATGCGAAGCGGACCGATTCCACGATCATTGTCCGGGGGCTGCGTGCAGTGACCGATTTTGAATACGAACTTCAGATTGCACAGACAAACCACGAAATTTATGAACAAATAGAGACCATTTTCCTGACGACACGTCTGGAATACGCTTATTTAAGCTCTACGATCGTAAAGGAAGTTGCATCCTACGGCGGAGATATTTCACGTTTTGTGCCGCAGCAGATCATCGCGCGCGTTTATGCGAAATACGGGATCGAAGGTTTCGGGAAATAAAATTAAGGAGCATTGCGTATGAGCAGTAAAATAGACCAGATCATAGAAGAAATAGAAGATTATATCGAAAGCTGTAAATTCCAGCCGCTTTCGAGCACCAAGATCATTGTAAATAAAGAAGAAATCGTAGAACTGATCGCGGAGCTGCGCCAGCGGACACCGGAGGAAGTAAAGCGCTATCAGAAGATGATCAGCAATAAGGAAGCTATTTTAGCAGATGCCCATGCAAAAGCAGATACGATCATTTCACAGGCACAGTTCCAGAAAAATGAGCTGGTCAAAGAGCACGAGATCATGCAGCAGGCATATGCGCAGGCAAATGAAGTCGTGTCGCTTGCCCAAAGGCAGGCGCAGGAGATTATGGACGAGGCGACGAATGATGCAAATGAGATCCGGCTTGGAGCGATCGGGTATGCAGACTCTTTATTAAAATCGATAGAAGAACTTTTAAACGGGTCACACAGCATTTTTAAGACGAATTTTGCACAATTAAGTGCAAATATGGAACGTATGATGGAAATTGTTGCGGCAAACCGCGCGGAGCTTGCGCCTGCGGAGGTGTTTCAGGAGACGGGGCAGGTGCAGATGCAGATGGAAGAGACGGAGGAGATGCAGGTGCCGGAGGATGTTGGGAATAGTGGGGAGGATGAGCAGTAGGAGAGAGGACTTTTGTACATATATTTTGGGCTGGGCGGATGATTCTGCGGGCTGGGCGGACGACTCTGCGGGCTGGGGGTGAATGGCTGGGCGGACGACTCTGCGGGCCGAGGCGTCCGGTTAGTCACATTTTGCCCCTTTAAAAGAGAACCGCTGCCAACACCGCACTGATTGCCGTCTGCACCAAGCGGAATCCCACATAAAAGCGCATAGATATCCCTGTTCCCTTTACCATAGATGCAGTCTGCGCCAATCCGCTAAGTCCCCCAAAGGCCGTAATCCCGATAACCAGAGGGTATTTCCATGCAGATGGGCAGAACGCACTTTGGGCAATAGCGTGGATTCCGTTTGTGATTTCTGTAATGCCGGTCAGACATAGAAATGCCGCTTCATTGGTTCCAGCCAGACGCAGACACATTTGGGAAAGCAGGGAAAACAGCATAATATAGCCGCCCAGCTTTAATAATGTCTCAAATCCATTCATAATTCCGGCATCTATGATTTGAAAATTCAAATTCGATACAGATGCAGGATTTTTTTTTGCAGGAAGCGCTTTTGTCAGGCGCAGCAGGAAAAGCCCGGTCAGCAGGGGCGGCAGGTATAAAATGGCGTAGGTTGCAAAAGTCCGGTTGTATAATCCGAGGGATGACAGCAACAGGTAGCTGCTGACGAAGACCGGGCTGATATTGTTGCACATTGCGCACAGGATGTTTGCTTCTTGCAGGGTTAGTTTTTTTTCGCGCAGTAAGTCCGCGGTTGTTTTGCTGCCAATTGGAAACCCGAAGCAGAAGCCGGCGATAATCGGATATGCAGCCTGCGGATGATGAAAGAACAGGCGGTCCAGTACGGGGCCAGCGGCATATATCATATCGTCCAGGTACCCGGACTGAATCAGGATATTGGAAAAAATCGTAAATGGCAAAAGCGCAGGGAGGATGTTCTCATACCATAAGATCAGCCCGTTTGCAGCAGCTTTTACACAGTCCTGCGGGTAAATTAATATGAATAGGATAAACAGCATGATAATAAATATAGATAACTTTTTTTTCATGACAGCACGTATTTTTTTTAATAGTATACGCGTTTGCGGGAGGAAACATGAATCAAAAACGTATCTTTTGGATGGTCATGCTGTTACTGGTTGCAAGCCTGGATATCAGCCTGGCACGGAATCTGCAGCAGAATCACAGGATGTTCCTGGAACAGTCGCAGCTTTTGGACGAAGAGGAGGCGCTTGCGCAGCTGCGGGCCTTTGAGCTTGAGCAGGATGCTTTTGCCAGCCTGACGGGACAGAAAAAGAAAAACGGCATCGTTATGGAGAAAACAAAGGAACGGAAAACAGATGAAGTTATGGATGAAGATGCTGAGAATCAGGAGGAAGCCCGTGCAGGTGATATGCTTGAAGATATGGAAGAGGAAGATGCTGAAAATCAGGAGGAGGTTCATGGAAGTGATCTACTTCAAGACATTGCAGATGAAGATGTTCAAAATAAAAATCATGCGGGTCATGACGCAGACGATGAAAAGGGGGAAGACTCTGATGAAGCTGAGAAAGAGGAAGATGATGCGGATGTTTCCTGGAAGTTCAGTTTTGGATTTTCGTTTGATTTGAATCAGCAAAAGCAGATGATTGAAAATATTCTGGCTTATCTGTTCTGCCAGACACTGGATGCGGATGAACTGGAACAATGGAAAGAGACGGAACAGGAAGCTGCTCCTGAATTATATGAAGATTATATAAATTATGTACAAAATCTGTTGGCGGATGCGGTATATTTTCCAGTTCCGGAAGCGTCTAATGATACAAAGGCGACGGTATCTTATGAGAACAGCTGGCAGTCAGAACGTACCTATGGAGGAACGCGCGGCCATGAGGGATGCGACCTGATGGCATCGGTGCAGCAGAGAGGCTATTATCCGGTTGTCAGTGTCAGCGACGGTGTAGTGGAAAAAATCGGGTGGCTGCCGCAGGGCGGATACCGGATTGGAATCCGCAGCAGGCATGGGGTGTATTATTACTATGCGCATTTGGCGGAATATGAAGACGGGATGGCAGAAGGCGTTTCCGTAGCTGCCGGCCAGCTGATCGGGTATATGGGAGATACCGGGTACAGTGAAGTAGAAGGAACCACTGGGAATTTTCCGGTGCATCTGCATTTTGGAATGTATCTGGATCTGGAAGGACGGGGAGAAGTGAGTTTTAACCCTTATTATCTGCTTGGACTTCTGGAAAAGAATAAGTTGCGGTATATATATCAAAAGTGAAGATACAGAATGGATTTTGCGTTTATTAAATAATGATATAGTTATTTGAGCTGGCTGGGTGAGGAATATTTTAGATACAGAACCGCATTTTGTGACTGGCTGCGCGGGATGTGTCTGGGCCAGTGGGAAGGAGGATGCAGTGGATTAGATGGTGGTCTCCCGGAATCAGGCATTGACAAGCCATACACAAGCTGAAATTCAGATACTGTAAAATCTGCCATAACCAGACTCTGCGGGCTGGGGAGGGGGACTGACCGGGGAGACACACCCTGGAAGGACGTTTGAGGGGCGGTTTTAGCGGAGGTGAAATCCAGCGCTTACGGGGACTAAGGCAGGAGGCCCACACGCCGGCTGTCTTAGTCGCAGTTAGCGATTCGTTCACCGCAGCATTGCCCCAGTCCGCCCAGGGTGTGTCTCCCCGGTCAGTCCCCCTCCCCAGCCCGCAGAGTCGTCCGCGCAGAGGATATCTCCCGGTCCCCCTTTCCGCTGCCAAAGACACGTCCGCATATCCAGCCACAAAATGCAGAAACTTTATCGAATTGATACACAAAAGAAGCATTTTTGTTATTCAGCACAATAGAAAGCACCCGGTTTACAATAAATAATAAAATTATATAAAAATAATAACTTTATTTTATACACCCGATATTTTCGAAAAATCAAGAAAATAAAAACAAGATTGTATGAATACAAGGAGGAAATATGTCAGGATTTTTACCAGTCAGCAAAGAAGATATGGAGCAGGAAGGAATTTCACAGCTGGATTTTGTATATGTAATTGGAGATGCATACGTAGATCATCCTTCCTTTGGCCATGCAGTGATCAGCCGCGTGTTACAAGCGCATGGATACCAGGTCGGGATGATCGCACAGCCTGACTGGAAAAATCCGGACAGTATCACAGTTCTCGGCAAGCCGCGGCTGGGTTTTCTGGTGACGGCTGGAAATATGGATTCGATGGTCAATCATTACAGTGTGTCAAAAAAACGCCGCAGCACAGACGCTTATACACCAGGCGGAGTGATGGGGAAGCGGCCGGATTATGCGACAGCCGTATATTGCCAGCTGATCCGTAGAGTTTACCAGGATATCCCAATCATAATCGGCGGAATTGAAGCTTCTTTGCGAAGGCTGGGGCATTATGATTATTGGTCCGGAAAGGTGAAGCGGTCAATCCTTCTGGAATCAGGTGCGGATTTGATTAGTTACGGCATGGGGGAACGGAGTATTGTGGAGATTGCGGATGCACTGGACAGCGGGATTGCCGTTTCGGACATTACGTTTATTGACGGGACAGTGTTTCAGACAAAAGACAAGGAACTGGCTTCCTGGGATGCGCTGCAGCTGCCGTCCTTTGACCAGATCCGTATGGATAAAACTGCTTATGCACGCAGTTTTTATATACAGTACTGCAATACAGACCCGTTTAGCGGGAAACGCCTGTATGAGACTTATAAACGGGGTGTGTACGTCGTACAGAACCCTGCCGCAAAACCGCTTAGCCAGATGGAAATGGATGATGTGTACGAGCTACCGTATATGCGTACCTATCATCCGTCTTATCAGGCAGCGGGAGGCGTTCCGGCTATTTCTGAGGTCAAATTCAGCCTGGTCAGCAGCCGCGGCTGTTTTGGCGGCTGTAATTTCTGTGCGCTGACCTTCCATCAGGGCAGGATCATTCAGGCCAGAAGCCATGATTCGATTTTGAAAGAAGCAGAAATGTTAACAAAAGAGCCGGATTTTAAAGGTTATATCCATGACGTCGGGGGACCGACGGCCAATTTCCGCCATTCCGCCTGTGAAAAACAGCTGGCAAAAGGCGCCTGCCCCACAAGGCAGTGCTTGTTTCCGGTGCCTTGCAAGCATCTGGATACCAGTCACAGTGATTACCGAAAGCTGCTGAGCAAGCTCCGGCAGCTGGAAGGAGTAAAAAAAGTATTCATCCGTTCCGGTATCCGTTTTGATTATCTGATTTATGAAAAAGACGAGAAGTTCCTGCGGGAATTGTGTGAACACCATGTCAGCGGGCAGTTAAAAATCGCCCCGGAACATATTTCAGATGCGGTATTAAAAATGATGGGCAAGCCTTCAGCAGAAATTTACCGGAAATTTGTACAGGCTTATGAAAGGATGAACCAAAAGATCGGAAAGGAACAGTATCTGGTTCCTTACCTGATGTCTTCCCATCCTGGGAGTACTTTAAAGGAAGCGGTTGAACTGGCGGAATTTTTAAGGGATATGGGGTATGTGCCGCAGCAGGTGCAGGACTTTTACCCGACACCTTCCACGATTTCAACCTGCATGTATTATACCGGGCTGGACCCGCGGACGATGCAGCCGGTCTATGTGGCAGTTGATCCTCATGAAAAGGCGATGCAGCGGGCATTGATCCAGTACCGTAACCCGAAAAATGCGCAGCTGGTGCGGGAGGCGCTGGTGAAGGCGGGCCGGACGGATTTGATCGGGGATGGTAAGAAATGCCTGATACGGGGGAAAGATGCGGACGGCAGGTGCAGCAGGCAGGCGCGTGGCGGACAGAAGGCGGGGAGACGGCGGAGACGCAGATGAACGTTTCGGATTTCTGGAATAGTTGCATTTTAACCTGGATGAAAACTGGAAAAGAAACATTTTTGACATTGTGTTGCATTTTGGAGTTTCCCGAAAGATCTTGGTTAGCCAGGGGATGTGGCTGACCAAGATATTTCGGTAAGAAAAAACGCTACACAATGTCAATTCTGTTGCCCAGAGTCAGAACCTTGCCATTTTACACAAGAAATCGTTTTTAAGTACCTATAACCTGCAGCAGTGCGTTTTCAACAAAATCTGCGGTATTACGAAAAAACGGAACCCCCAAAATGTGAATTTCCTATCATATAAACCTTTATTTCCATAACAATCTATGGTATACTAAGGTTAGTACCGCATTGTGGAATGCAGTACCAGAGCCAAAGAATTATAACGAGGTTGCTTTTCGGAACTTAAAAGGAAAATTTTAAATGAAAACGGGGAGGTGTTGTTATGAAGAAATTCGTTTCTATTGTACTGTTTATGTCTTTTGTTTTGTGCTCCTGCAGCCGGAAACAATCTGCTGCAGACGTGGTCTTTCCTGGAACTACCTGGGAAATGAACATGAAGCAGGTAATGGATGCCCTGCACCTGCAGGACGAAGAGATCAGCTATGTATTTCCCGACCGTTCAGGTTCTATGTTCCATACGGAAGGATATGAACTGTTTGGCACAAAAACAAAAAGTATTGACTTTCAGTTTCTGGATTATGAGGAGTGTAAGGTATCGAATGAAACTGCAGAGCTGGAAGGGAGGGTATACGAAGGGCAGGAGCTGTTTGGAAAAAATCAGTATGATCTTGACGACAGTCTGCTGCGTCTTGCAGATCAACACAGGCTTGCGGAAGTAATTGCAACTTATCCCGCGGATACCGATATGGGACAGGTATTGGAGAAAATGAAAAAAATGTACGGAGATACCATATCAGAGATTACTTTATATGAAGTGTATACAGCCATGCCGCCGAAAGAATATACGGATTCTGAGCAGGTAAAAATATGGGCGGCAGATCCGGTCGCATCCGTGGTCCCGGCAGAAGAATCAGACTCTTACCGGGATGGCTGGAAGCAGTATATAAAAGATATCGATGAACAAGGGTGGGCAGAGTGGGGTCGTTTTTCGAGCGATGCAAGGATGCAGTGGATTCTCTGGCTGGATGAAAAAGATAATCAGAGATTGATGTTTATGGGTGTGAATGCAGGTATCTATCAGACATTGCAGGAACAAATTTCAGAAGAGGCTTAGTACCGGTCAGATGTATCAGATTTCGGTTGCTTTCATGCAATCTCAGAGCCTGTCCGGTATTACTAAAAATATCCAATGAGAGGAGTGGCCGCTATGAAAAAATGGATGACTTTTGCCATAATTGTCAGCTCTATATTTTTATGCTCCTGTGGGAAAAAGGAAGCACCAGGAACTCTGGAATTTCCGGGGACTGCCTGGGAAATGAGTATCAGAGAAGTGATGGATGCTCTAAATCTTGAGGAAAAAGACATCGGCTATACTTATGTAGATCCATATGGTATTAATTCTAAATTATATATGGAAGGCTATAAATTATTTGGCGCTAAAACGAAATTTGTAGATTTTCAATTCATGGATTTTGAAAATATGATGGAAAGAGAAATATCCGAGGAATGGATGGAAAACCAGGATCTGCTTGACCAAGCGCAGGATGGCATCAATGAACGATTTTTAGATCTGACTGATCACCATGAGCTTATAGAAGTTCTTGTAAACTATCCCAGAGACACGGATATGGAAGCTGTTTTGAATGAAATGCGGAATAAATATGGAGAGGCCCTGTCTGAGATCACCATGTATGAATTTAATAAAAGTTCCCCTATGAATATTCCGCAGCCGGTAGAATACAAAGAGTCTGAACAGGTAAAATTCTGGGGATCTGATTTTGTTGGATCATGTATCCCGAAAAAGGAATCTGAAGCCTATCGGCAAAAATGGAAAAAATATCAGGTTGCTCCTGGAATTGTGGATGGGGAAAATGGCATAACTTGGGATATATTTTTGGAAACTGCACATATGCATACGATTCTTTTTCAAAGAGAATCGTATCAATTGATATTTTTGGGACAAAATGCGGGAATTTACCGGACTTTACAGCGGCAGATTTCCGGGGATCCATAACGCAGTAGTAAGAACCCGCTTCGTTACAGTTCACACCTGTCCAAAAAGCAGGACAGCTGCGAACTGTAACGGCATCCAGCCCATGGAAAGTTCGCCTTCGGCGAAGGGCTGGATGCTTGGCAAGCCACATTCTTTGGCCTTGTCCAAGCAGCAAGTGCTTGAACAAGGTGTGAACAGTAGCCCCGTTTCCTGTTTACAGCTTGGAAAAAAAGAAACAGAAACGTGTTCCTGCTGCCAGATCCTTCGTAAACATATCAAAAAACGGCATGTCAGGAGCATCCGGGTGTTGGTACTCCTGACATGCTGGCGCTGTGTTGCCAAAACGGTTCCAAAGCTTCTGCTTCTAAGGAGCCAGTTCAATCACATCCTTTGAAAGCCTTCCGACCCTCACCTGCGCATATACACAAAAGCCCTGTTCCTCCAGCTTTGCGCGTCCCGGTTGAAAAGCTTTTTCAATTAAGATTCCAATCCCTGCAACCGTCGCATGTGCCTTGCGGATCAGCCGCACCGCGCCGGTAGCCGCTTCTCCGTTTGCGAGAAAATCATCGATAATCAGCACATGATCCCGTTCATCCAGCAGCCGGCTGGCAAGCGTCAGCTCGTAGCTCGTCCCCTTCGTATAAGAAGTAACAACCGTCTGATACAAGTCTTCATTTAACACCCGGGACGGCGATTTTTTCAAAATCAGCAGCGGAACACCCATCGCAGCCGCCGTCATCAGAGCAGGCGCAATGCCGGAGCTTTCGATCGTAACAATTTTGGTAATCCCCTTTTTTAAAATGCTGTGCAAAATCTTCTCCGATTGCCTGCATCAGCGACGGATCTACCTGATGGTTAATAAATCCATCCACTTTTAAAATATTTTCGTTTACCGCAATGCCTTCTTTCAGCACCTTTTCTTCCAATAATTTCATTCCCAATATCCTCCTTCGTCAAAGGTCAGTTCCGTATGATCCGCCGTGCCTGCGGCTTTCGGATTCACTTAGTCCTGCGGAAACAGTTCTTCATAAAACTGCTCCGTCAGATAATCCACAAAAGGCTCCCCAAAATCCGGGAACTGCGCCTGCAGCTGCTGCTTCATAAAATGGCTGCGTCTGAAAAATTTCTGCTGCAGCGGCTCCTGTTCCTGTATATCCAGCGATACATCTACGGATTTGGCGCTGAACTGGTCAAAAAACCAGCTTTTTGCCGCATCGGTATCTTCTGTTTCTTTTAACACCTTTTGCTTTAAGCCGCCAAGCTGCATATAAGAACGGATGCCGATCACAAGAAAAAGAAAAAACATACCGCCCATGACAATCCCCATAATGCTTTTCATATAGGCTGCAAACTGCAAAGGGATCATTCCGGCAAAAATCAGCGCCATCAGGATCAGCCCTGCGGCTCCTACCAGCATAAAGGAGTAGGCAGTTGACTTCATATCTTCATATTTTGCCTGCATTTCTACATAAGCTTTGTTTCCGTCCGAAAGCGCCCGCATCTGTTCCAGGCTGTCAGCGCGGTCCAAGGCCCTTGCCTGGCGCTGTGCCGGGGAAGGGTCGATTTCGACGGGAAGGGTTTTGACCAAAGGAACCCCGCAATCGGCACATACCGTTATGCCGTCGCGGTATTCAGATTTGCATTGTGGACACCACATAAATTTCCTCCTGTTTGTTTCATTTTTATCTGTACAACCGGGCCTGTATCCGATATCATAAGATCCATACGAATCTATTATACCATATTTGGTCAGAAAATCTATGGCAAATTCAAAACAGGAGAAAAAACAAATGAAAATAACAATACTGGCAGTTGGAAAACTAAAGGAAGCCTTTTACAGGGACGCAGCCGCAGAGTTTCAAAAGCGCCTGGGCCGTTACGTGAAGCTGGAAATACTGGAAACACCGGACGAAAAGACACCGGAGGACGCGTCATTGGCAGAAAGGCAAAAGATACTGGACCTGGAAGGGGACAGGCTGTTAAAGCTGATGCGTCAGGATGCGTATGTGATTGCGCTGGCGATTCAGGGAAAGATGCTGGATTCGGTGGAGCTGTCGGAAAAAATCCGTCTGCTGGGGGTTGGCGGAACCAGCCGGATTATTTTTGTAATTGGAGGGTCTTTGGGGCTCTCTGATGCGGTGCTGCGGCGGGCGGATTTCAGGCTCAGCTTTTCCAAAATGACGTTTCCGCATCAGCTGATGCGGGTGGTGCTGCTGGAGCAGATTTATAGGAGTTACCGGATTATGAATAGGGAGCCTTATCATAAATAGGCGGGGATGTGGATAACCGGACGTCTCTGAGGGCTGTGGCCAGGGGACGCGCCGGGAGGTACACCTTGGGCGGACTGGGGCAACG
>CANOET010000053.1 GCA_947564835.1 uncultured Eubacterium sp.
GGTGTGTCTCCCGGCGGATCCCCGGTCCCCAGCCCGCAGAGTCGTCCGGTTAGCCGCATCCCCTGGCCAATCAAGATCTATCTGGAAGCCCATAAATGCAATGTTAATTCTGCCGCCTGGCATCAAAATTTTACCGTTTTGCGCAAAAAACGTTTCTAAGTGCCTAAAACTGCGCTGGATTGGGCCTTAAGAGCACCTGCTTACGGTAAACGGCCGGTGAAACACCGAATTTCTGCCGGAAAATACGGATCAGCGATTCCGGCCGCTGATAACCGCAGGAGTAAGCGATCGTCGATACTGACAGGCAGGAAGATTCCAGCATATGCCGGGCTTTGGTCAGACGGAAATCCTGCATATACTTTAACGGCGTCCGTCCGGTATACTGTTTAAACAGTGTACAGAAATAACTTCTGTTCAGCCCTACATACGCTGCGATCTCTTCTACCTGCAGCGGTTCGGAGATATGGTTACGGATATATGTTACAGCCTGGTCAATATAAGTATTGCCCTCCGTGCGCGGCAGAATGTCCCGGTTAGAATCCGCAACCACGCTTAAAAACAGGCACAAGGCCCCAAATGTATAAAAAGAGTCAGCTGCCCCGCTGCGGTTATGGCGGATCATATCCATCACATATCCTTTCAGCTTTTCGGATTCTGTACTGGAGAAAATCGGCTGCTCCTGCGACAAGCCCAGGGATGATACCATCTGCCCTGCCGATTCCCCGCAAAATCCAACCCAGATATACGTCCAGGGATCCTCTCTGTCTGCGGTATATACGGTCTGATAATTGGGTTCAATTAAAAAACCCTGCCCTGCTGTCAGCCGGTAGGTTGTATTATTTACCGCAAATTCGCCCTTGCCTTCTAAAATGTAGTGAATCAGATAGTAGGAACGAACTGCAGGGCCGAACTTATGACAAGGCGCCGCAACGGAATGTCCGAAAGCGTTAATGCATAATGTCTGCTTCTCATAGATGGGTTTATCAACGGAAATCGCCTGCTCCATACTTTTTTCTCCATTTTCTTTTCTATCTGTATAAAGTATCGTAAGCGATTTTTTTTGTTTTGTCAATGACCACAGCTGCAGCACACAAACAGCTGCCCCGATTCTGTACAGAACCGGGGCAGCCTTATCATATCCTATGATCCCTTAACATTTTGTAGAAGCCAGCGCCATCATATTCCCCTTCAGGCAAAAGCTACCGTACCCGCAGGGAATCACAAAATGATCCCCTTTCTTCACCGGATGCCCGTCTACTTCCCCGCTGCCTTCCACTACCGACACCGCAAGGAACGGATACTCCTGCGTCAGCTGCACTTCTCCGCTGACTTGTATCTGAAAGATTCTGTAATATGCACAGTCATACAGCTGGTTCAGCTGATTTTGGGCAAGCCCGTCCGCCGAAAAAATACTTTCATCCATCGGCTTCGACGGCACCTGGATCACATCGATACTCTTTTCCAAATGCAGCTCGCGCGGCTTGCCGTTGCTGAGCCTGCCATAATCATACAGGCGGTAAGTTACATCGCTGTTCTGCTGTGTCTCAAAGATCAGGCACCCGCCCTTGATCGCATGGATCGTCCCCGGGTCGATCTGGATAAAGTCGCCCTTTTGAATCGGAATCTCCCGCAGCAGCTCCTTCCATCTTCCCTCGTCAATCATCTGCACCAGTTCTTCCTTCGTCTTCGCATGGTGCCCGATAATCAGCGATGCAGGCTCTTTGCAGTCTAAAATATACCAGCACTCCGTCTTTCCGTTTGCGCCGTTTTCATGCACCTTCGCATAGCTGTCGTCCGGATGTACCTGGATGCTTAAATCTTCCCTGGCGTCAATAATCTTTGCCAGCAGCGGAAACACTCCTGTCCCGTCACTGCCAAACAGCCGGGGATATTCCTTCCATACTTCGGACATATGCATGCCCGCATATGCTCCGCTTTTTACCACGCCGTCCCCGTTCGGATGCGCGGAAATCCCCCAGCATTCGCCGGTCTGCTCCCCCGCCTGCTCATAATGAAATTCCTGCTTCAGACGGCTTCCTCCCCAGATATTGTCTGTACACACTGGTTCTAAAAACAGGATTTCTTTTTTTAATTCTTGTTCCATTTTTACCCCTTTTCTACTATTTCTATAACCGCTGGTATCTGTTCTGGTGTAAATCTTTTGTTATACATACTTATAATAATTTTTACTTTCTCCCCAGCTTCACCAATCGCAATACCCTTATCCTCAATACCCTGATTCAAATTACACATGGCGCTCACATCCTTTCTAATATTCGCAAGATCTTCATTAGCCAGGGGATGTGACTAGCCGGATGACTCTGAGGGCGGTGGCCAAGGAATGTGGCTAACCGGACGACTCTGCGGGCGGTGGCCAGGGCGAACTAGGCGACGCGCCCGGACGGTGCCACTGTGTAAATGCAGAATACCTAGGGATTCTTAACATTCTGGAATAGGAGCCGGAAGCCAGGCCCTTTCCCCCTCATCCGGCGTCCGCATAACCAATAAAAAAAACAAACACATTGCCACTTCTGTTATTGCTATCAAAATTTTGCCATTCGTGCAAGAAATCATTAGCAAGAACCTATGCTGTCCCCACCAGGCTGGCAGCTCCGATAATCCCTGCATCATTGCCGTTTAGCGCCGTAACGACCTGCGGCACATAAGACACGGCTGCTCCAAAGCAGTTTTCTTTCAAGTAACGGTTCAAAGGCTCCGTCAGCTTTTCCCCCTGCGCACAGATCCCGCCTCCAAGCACAATGATATCCGGCCGGAAAATATTCGCCAGATCCGTAATACCGTCCGCCAGATACAAAATATAAGCATCTACCAGAATCTGCCCGTACGGATCGCCTGCCTGCGCCGCGTCAAACGGCATTTTCGCATCCATCCGCTCCAGATCCTGCCCACATAATTCCCAAAGCATGGAATCTTTATGCTCTTTTGCCATCTTCTTGGCATCCTGAATCAACGCAGTCGCCGACGCATAGGCTTCCAGGCAGTCCATCCTGCCGCACGTACAGCGCCTTCCCTCTGCCGCAATCCGGATATGCCCCAGCTCCACGCCGCCCGGATGCCCGCCTTCGAAGATCGCCCCGTCAATTACGACCCCGCCGCCGACTCCGGTGCCTAACGTCAGAAATACCGCGTTTTTACAGCCCTTTGCCGCACCCTTCACCGTTTCCCCAAGCGCCGCGCAGTTCGCGTCATTATTTACATAGACCGGCAGCGGAAGGTATTTCTGCAGCTCCGCCGCCAGCGGCACATGGTCCCAGCGGATATTATTGGAATACAGCACGACGCCGTTTTCACTGTCTACCGTCCCTGGACTTCCTACCCCGATCCCCAGGCAATCCTGCGGCCCATATCCGTTGTCCTTAAGCAGCGCCGCTGCCGCACGGCCCATATCCGCGATCACTTGTTCATACGGGCGTTCCGCCTGCGTCGGGATGGATGTCTGCGCCAGTATCCCGTAATCGCCGTCCACTAAACCGATTTTAATCCCGGTTCCGCCCAGGTCAATGCCTATCATGATTTTTTCATTCTTCTTTGCCATTATGCCTGCCCTTCTTCCTGACTATTTGGGCGTACCTGCATCTTGCATGATAAGCGGGCATGCCCATTCTTTTTGCTTATTTTACTGTGGGTGGGTGAGGTGGCTGTCCGGACGGATAAGTGGGCGGGCGGGTGAGGTGGCTGCCCGGACACGTCCGGCCCGCCAAGAACCCCCGGCCCGCCAGCAATCCCCGCGTTCCTGTCAAAAACTCTTTTTTTTAGTCCAGCGTATCCTCAAGCCCATACACTTCTACTTCATAAATACGTGCCGCACTGTCGCTTCCCTGTGTAGGCTTATTCACTACCAGCTTCACAAACTGTGCATTCACCGGTGCAAATGCATCATGTGTTTCCCCTGCGGTATTCTTCGTCACGCTTCTGACTTCTTCAAATGCCGCACCGTCTTCGCTTGTGTAAATCGCGTAAGACTTCGTATTCATTTCCGGGCTTTCTCCGCCTGCTTCGGCATGGTACACATCGACAGCGCTGACTGCCTGCACAGATCCAAGGTCGATGGTGATTTCATGAGGAGCGCTTCCGGTTGCGCACCATTTCTTGGTCTTGTCGCCGTCTACTGCGAATTGCGGCGCTTCGTTTTCGTTGACGTAAGCGTCTGCTTCTGTTCCTGCTCCCTGGGAAAGGAGTTTTAATCCGTCGGTTGCTTTGTTTGTGATTACAATGTAGCCTTCCTTGGATGCGTCTGCGCTGCCGGAACCGTTTTCTGCTTTTACGGCTACCGGATAAACACCTTCTTCTGCGTACGTAACGGATACGGTTTCGCCTTCTGCGCTTTCTGTGTCAGAGCCCTGCAGTGTCCAGGTTACTTTTTCGGTATTCTGTGAGCAGAGGCTGGTGAAGGTGATCTTGTCGCCTGGTTTTGCGAGTGTTATGTCTGCTGCAAATGCTGCCTTCGGAAGGCTGTTGTCCGGCCAGTCCATCGTTACTTCGGCGCTTGTGCCTGCTTCTAACAGGCCGTTGACCGGAACGATACGGAAGGTGGACTTGTTCGTCTCGTCGGTGCGCGGCAGAGTATTAATATAGAAGCTTTCCGTATTGGATACGCCCAGCAGGGAGATGGTGCCATCCTGGTTGACGCGGTATACTTCATAGTAGTCTGCCTGTGCGTCGGATTTCCAGGAGAGACGTACGCCTGCGTACATTGCGTCTTCGTCAAATTCGCTGTCTAATACCTGTACATCGCTGACGGTTGCTTTTTCTTCGGAATCTGGTTCTGCCATCGTGATATTTCCAAAGCGCAGCTGCAGCCCGTTTGCATCTTCTGCGGCTGTCATGCGGTAGGAAATGGTGCGGATGGTTTTTCCGGAAAGCTCTGCTGTATCATAGGTTACGGTCGTCCATGCATCGCCGACTTTCTTGTCGCCTGTCAGCACCACTTCGGAGCCGTCGTCCAGTGTCAGTACGGCATCCAGGGCGATTTCGCCGCCTTTTGCCTTTGCGGTTGTGGTAAAGAGCATCTGGTCGCATGCCGGAAGCTTTGCGCTGTACAGCTTGATATCGGACGGAACGTCTTTTTTCAGGCTGCCGCGTAAGATCATGCTGTTGCCGCCGTAGTAAGCATCGCCGACATCCAGGTCTGCGGTCAGGCTGTTGCCTTCGCCGTTGTTGATAATGTAGCGGTAAGTCGGCAGCACGTCTGCGATACTGCGGTTATTCCAGTCAAGCATACTGATCTGTTCGCCGTTTTTGTAGAATCCGTAGCCGTTTCCTGTGGAAAAATTGGTGATAAACGGAAGGCTTGTAATCGCTGTACGTTCTGTTACATACGTCGACACGCCTTTCCACTGTGTATCGTCCATAACTTCTACCGGCTTGGACGGATCTCCCATGGAGTTGACCCACATCTTGTTTTCCTGTTTCCAGAAATCCTGTACGATCGGCCCCGCGGAGAAATAAGCCCAGCTTGGGCAGTACAGGCCGAGGGATGTATAGGTGCCGCCGTCTGGTTTTTCAAACAGGTTCCATTTGATCGGCGTATCGTAGCCGTTGCTTTGTACGTCTACGCCTGCGTACAGGTCATATGGGTCGATGCCCTTCTTTTCCGCCAGCTTTGCGGATGATTTGAGCAGTTCCTTCTTTGCCAGCTTATCTGTCGTCCACCAGAAGTTTAAGAACATATCGTCTGCGCCCTGGCTTTCATTGCTTGTCAGATAAGCTGCGTTTTTCTTGGTCAGCGCGTTCTGCCAGTCCATTTTCCCGTCTACGGTCATAGAATCATAATAGATCAGCTGAAGGTCCGGCGCCTGTTCCTTTAAATATGCTAAGAACTTCTGCATTTTGTCTGCATGCTCTTTGGTCAGCGGCTCTTCTTCGCTGCCTTCGGTCTCCTGGTTGATAAACCAGCCGTCAAAGCCGTATGTATTGGCTACCTCGATCAGCTTATCCGCTACCGGGAAGCTGCCGTCTTCTTCTTTCAGAAGGTCATCCAGCCATTCCATCTTGCCGCCGTGGGCAGCCTGCGGCATAAATACGGTGCCGATGACTTTTACGCCGTGCTTATGCCCTGCGTCTACCACGTCCGGGCTTGGCGCTACGATCAGGCCCTCTCCTGAAGATCCGCCCCAGTACACAAGCGTATCTACATACTGCCAATAGGAAAAGGTATTTGCCTCCATTTTGTTCAAGCCGTGCGGGGAATTGCCGCTTGTGCTGGCATTCATAATGGAGATTGCCATGACTTTGGTATCTTTATTCTGCGTGCTGTTTACCGTTTCCAGCTCTTCTGCCGGTACACGTTCTGCAAGCGGCACTTTGCTGATATTAAATACCAGATCCTCATCTTCTTCCGCTTTCCATTCCAGCAGCTGTGCCGGGAACCAGTAGGAGGATTCCGGCTGGCGGTTCATCGTGAGCTCCTGGTTGCCGTTTTCTTCAGTCGGCGCATATTCCGCAGTCTGCTGTCCGCCTGCATCCTGGCTGTCTCCGCCTGTATCCCCTTGGGCTGTATCTCCTTCGTTTGTTTCCCCTTCGGTGTCTGCTGCCGTTGTTGATTCATTTTGCACTTCATTGTTTTCCGGCTCTTTCTTATCGCCGCATGCAGAAAGGCTGGACATCATGGATGCTGCCAGCAGTATGCAGGCTAATACCTTCCCATAGCTTTTTCTTCTCATATGATTGTTCCTCCCAACTTTTATTTCTTTTTCTGATTTCATATCCGCCAGGCAGGCCCTGTCCCCGGCATTTCCTGCACAAATCATCGCTGCCTGTGCAGGAACGCCGGCCTGGCGCCTTAGAATCCCCGCGGACCGTCCGGCCGCTTTTTTTCGTTATGAAATCTTAACGGTTACCACTTCATAAGGCTTCAATACGACGTCAACCACATTTCCGGATACAGCTGCTTTGCTTTCCGGTTCTTCTAACAGGTTACAGATCTCAGCCTGTGCAAATTTCCTGTTGACGGTCAGCTTTGCCTTTGTATAAGCATTTTCCGATTCATACATACGGATTACCGTGCCTGTGCCGTCTTCGGCCTGCTTGATCGTCTCGATCACGACATTCGGGCTGTCTATGGAAGCAAACGAATAGGTGTCCACAGACTGTGTGCCTGTCTGCACGGCCAGCGGCTGGTTCAGCTTATAGGCTTCTGCAACGGTTCCTGCCGCGCGCCATCCTTCGGCATGCGGATAGAGTGCGTACGTAAACGTATGCTCTTCCTGGTCGGTGACCTCGTTTGGTTCGATGCCAGACTTGATTAAGGTCAGGGCCATATTGGAGTCTTTGACAGAATGGCCGTATTTGCAGTCGTTCAGCAGGGAAACGCCGTAATGGCCTTCGGATAAGTCCATCCATTTCTGTCCGCAGCTTTCAAACCGTGCCACATCCCAGCTTGTATTCTGATGGGTCTTTCTGGTCAGGTTGCCGAACTGCACGTCGAACGTTGCTTCGTCGGTATGCACGGCTACCGGGAAGTGTACCTTTAACAGTGTCTGGTGTTCTTTCCAGTCTACGTGTGTCACGAACTCGATCCGGCGGCTCTTTGCGTAAAACAGGATTTTCTGGGTGATTGTGGAATTGGACGCCTTGCGCGTGATTTCCAGCGCCGCGCGTACCGGCCCTAATTCGGTCCATTCCATCCGTTCTACGTTGTCTACATCCCAGTACTTTTCTGTATAGTAAATATCGATATCCCAGCAGTCGAAGTAAATCGGCTTATCCTCATACATGCGCATCAGGTTGGCCCTGGCGCCTTCCTGGATCACTTCCCGGTCATTTTCCTTGTCGTAAATGCTGGTAAACATGCCCTGTTCATCCAGACGGACGGTATAGAACGGTGTTTCCAGCTCCCGGTCGCCGTGCAGGGTAAACGGTACTTCCGCATCTGCCGCGTCCGTCGGTACGAAGGACTGATAGCCCTTGGACGGCAGGTGTTCCACATAGACGATACTGCCGTCTGCGGTCTTCTGCACCGGATATACGGTACCGTCGCTGTCTGCAATAGCTGCTGCGTCAAGATCGCCCAGGTTGGCCACGTCATCCCTTGTGATTCCGGTTGTATTAAAGATCGTTACCGCTTCGCCGTCTCCCGCAATCGCTTTCGTACGCTGCGCGGTCATTTCCGCAAGCTGCGCGGCGATCTGTTCGTATTCCTTCTTCGTCACCTCGTATACTTCTTCAATCGAAGACCCCGGCAGGATATCATGGAACTGGTTCAGCAGCACAAGCTTCCACATTTCGTCCAGCTCTTTGACCGGATAATCCATCGTATCCGCCGTCAGCACGGATAACAGCTCCAAGTCCATCAGGCCAAGCTCGGATTTGCGGTTGGAGCGTTTGTTTCTGGCCATGGAGGTCAGCGTACCTCTGTGGTACTCAAAGTACAGCTCCCCTTCCCATACCGGCAGGCGCCTGTTGCCTTCCACGCGTTCTTTCAGCTCGTCAAAGTATGTGCGGGCAAATGCCTGGCGTACTTTCGGGATGCCTTTGATGCCTTTTTCCATACGGATGGACGTCTCCAGCATTTCTCTGGTCGGGCCGCCGCCGCCGTCGCCGTAGCCGTAGGAGATCAGGATATCGTTGTTAATATCTTTGTTCTGGTAACGCGTCCAGCCGCCCATAATGGCATCCGGGTGGAGCATTCCGTTGTAGGTCGTAAAGAAGTCCTTGATCGGCTGATGCACGCCCAGTGTCGTAATCAAGTGCGTCAGCACCTCGGAACCGTCAATGCCGCGCCACATCATCGTATCATACGGGATCTTGTTAAACTGGTTCCATGCCAGCTTGGTCGTCATAAAATAGTCAATGCCGCATTTTTTCATAATCTGCGGAAGCGCCCCGGAATAGCCGAACACGTCCGGCAGCCATAAGATCCGGTTGTCTACGCCGAACTCTTCCTTGAAGAAACGTTTGCCGTGTACGAACTGGCGCACCAGCGATTCCCCGCTCGTCAGGTTGCAGTCGGCTTCCAGCCACATGCCGCCTTCCGGCTCCCAGCGTTTTTCCTTGATCCGTTCTTTGATCTTTTCGTACATTTCCGGGTAGCGTTCTTTGAAAAACGCGTACAGCTGCGGCTGGCTGGACATAAACTTGTAATTCGGGTATTCTTCCATCAGCTTTAATACGGTAGCAAAGCTGCGTCCGACCTTTTCCCGCGTCTGCTCCACAGTCCACCACCAGGCTACGTCAATATGCGTATGCCCGATACAGGTCGCGACAACGTCCTGCCATCCTGCCATATCCGTATACAGTGCCTTATCAATGTAGTCAGAAGCTTCCTGCAGCGTCCGGTAAAAGTCATCGGAATAAGGCGTGCGCAGATCCAGGTAATTGACCGTTGTATTTAAGACCTCCTCAATATCCCGGCGGGTCTTGTCATCCTCTTCCATTCTGGTAAATGCTTCTAACGGCACCCAGAGGTCGTAATACAGCTTTTCAATCGCCGCGTCCACCTCCTGCATTTCCGCGATCAGGTTAAACTCGGTATGCAGCGTGCCGGTATAGGCGATCAGCACCAGCTCCAGCTCTTCGCCTGCCGCAGCCTGCGGGCGCAGGAAGACGTCTCTGTGGTTCATATCAATGCCCTGGATCACTTCCCCGTTGACATACAGTAAAAACTGCGGGTTTTTGGCATCGTCCCATTCGTCGATCTGGGTGCAGATATGCAGCCACATCCGCTTGCCGTCCAGCTCCTGCGGCGTCTTCCACGTTGTCTTAAAACAATAATGGCGGTCTTTTCCGTACCAGTGCATATGCTGGCAGTCAAAGTCTTCCCATGGCGCAGGATCTTCTTCCGCTTCGTGCGGGCGGATATACGTCCCCTCTTTGTATTTCCAGTTGTCGATTGGTATTTTCTGTTTGATTTTCAGTTTTTTGAGTTCGTCGCAGATCACTTTGACCCTTTTGTCTAAAAAATGCATGTTAACCTCCTGCTTCCGCCCTTTGCATGGGCATTCCTGCTGTAATTTTCTTAATTTTCATGTCCCTGGCTTACCCATACCGCGGAATGGCCTGCCAACACCTGCCTGTTGTCCCGGCGCTGCGGCGGATACTGGTATACATAACTGCTTGCGGTGACCGGCAGCTCATACGGCTCGCTGCGGTGATTGACGATCACCATGCCGTTTTCAAATACCCCGGTCTCGATCCCCCGTTCGCGGATGCCGCTGGCAGGCGTCAGGTACCTGTCCAGAATATCCTGCACCAGCGTTGTTTTGGACTGGATCAGCGGATACATCTCCTGATTGCCCTGTCCATACGGCACATGAGGAATATTTTTGGCAGCGTAAGAGGCCCCGATCTGCACGCCGAACGCATAGACAGCCCCCAGACATGGTCCGTCCAGTTCCGTCAGTATG
The DNA here is from genome assembly GCA_947564835.1 of uncultured Eubacterium sp. Classification (GTDB taxonomy): domain Bacteria; phylum Bacillota; class Clostridia; order Lachnospirales; family Lachnospiraceae; genus Eubacterium_J. Next base: position 10,365 of record CANOET010000053.1, read on the forward strand.
TCACCTGCATATTCTGCCACACAGCAGCCTGCGCCGTCAATATATTCCGCAACTGTTTTTCCGCCGTGGTACCTGCAAAAAGCCGCGCCCTGCGGAATCACTGTTTTTCCGTACCGATACGGCATTTTTTCACATGGTTCCCCCGCAATGCCAAAACAGGACGCTGCCAGCGCGTCATCCGGGCCGTGCAGCAGGACGCCCCCTGCTTTTACCCATTCCCGGATCTTCGCTTCTGACTGGCTATGCGCGGCTGCATGGTAACAATCATTTGCCGGCACAATCAAAATCCGGTATTCTAAAAGCCCTCCCTGTTCAATCTGATGGCCGCTGACCACATCCACCTGGTATCCGAGGTCGCAGCAGAGCCTGTACCAGCCTAGCAGGTCCAATCGCCGGATTTTATTGTCCCCGGTTTCAAACGGTTCCATCAGCGCCATTTCTGACGGGAACAGCAGGGCGATTTCTTTTTTCCTGCTGCCTGCCCGCAGCGGGATCACTTCGCCGCACCAGCGGTTGCCAAGCGCCAGCGAATCTAAAAAGCTCTGGTCCATCCGGTTTAATACCCCGCCGTCGTCCAGGCCGTTAACCCCGTAGCAGGTATAGCCGTCGATCCCGCACGCCGTCATCGTCCCGATCATCTCCGCCGGTGACAGGAATGCATACAGATCGTTGTAAATATACCTGCCCCAGTAAATGCCCCCGATCATCTGCCTGCCTTCGTTCATCACCCGCATCATACTGTGCTGGCAGGATACGGCATAGGCATCCGGATATCCGTCCGGCGTAACCGGAACTGTAATAAAATGGCAGCTGTCCAGATACGGCGCCAGCGCATACATGTCGATCCCGCGCACCGCCGTATCCCACAGGTCGCTGAATGCATTATCCGCATCCGCCTGGGTACGTCCGTAAATATTCAGAAAATACCCCCACTGCGACAAATCCGGGCAAAGAAACAGCTGCGGATTTTTTTCCTTTAACAAGGTCTGCATATCCTGAAAATAAAGCTCCAGCTCCTTTGCCTTCCAAAGCGACTGGTCCCTCCATAGGTAAAACTGCGGAGTCTGGCGGCGGATATCCTCTTCGGTCAGAAAGCCGTCCCCGTATTTCAGGGAGTACCAGTATTCCTCCGGCTCCAGCTCCTTGAAATCCCCCGCGGCTGTCCCATATGCGGCATTCAGCCGGCTGATGCTGCCCTGATACAGCGTCCGCAGAAATTCCCGGTAACGCTGCCGCCCTTCTTCGTCAAAGCTCGGCGCTGCCACCGGATCCCACATGCTGCAGACAGGAATCACCACCTGCTCCTCCCCTGCACCGGACCGCGCGCCGTCTGACACCACACAGCGTTCGCACCCGGCGCCGTAGCGCTCCATAATGCGCTCCACATGCTCCTTCATAGAGCATTTTGCCCGGTCAGACCAATACTTATACCACTTTCCCGGCGTGCCGTCATAATACACCGTCTCTTCCCCAAAGATCGGCGGGCTGAACCGGATGTGCGGATACAGATTATCCCCATTTAAATAAAGCAGCAGAAAATTATATCCAAGCCCGTGCTCCCGCGCAGACGCCCCCATATACTCCTGCATCTTCACATACTGGCTCAAAGCCCCGGTTTCATACCGCTCCTTAAAATCTTCCCAAGCCTTTGTGTCAAACATGACACTGTTAAATCCCAGCTCTTTGATCAGCCGCATCGTCTCATCGATAAATGCCTCATCATCATAAGCGGGGCTGTAAAAATTGCCGAAAATCACATTGATATACGGTCGATTGTCTGTCCTGCTGACCAGCATATACTACCTCCTGACGCCTGCGCCTTGCCGCAGCCGTTATGTATAAAGAAACTGCTGCAAAAATAAGGAATCCTGATTCTTTTTGCAGCAGTCTTATCTACCTTCCTTTGGACTTTGCCGTCTTTGCAAAACCCGCAGGCACATATACATATCATTTACTCCATATAATCCATCAGCCGGTCTACGGTCGTAAACGCCAGGCCCGTCACTGTATCCGCACAGCCGTAATAAATGGCAATCCGCCCCGTTGCGGCATCCGTAAGCGCTGCGCATGGAAATACTACATTCGGCACGTCGCCGACACACTCGTACAGCTCATGCGGCCCTAAAATATAGTTCCGCGTCCGCCGCAGCACCTTCCAAGGTTCCTCCAGATCCAGCAGCGCACAGCCCATCCGGTACACGAATCCGTTGCACGTATTGATCACGCCATGATAGATCAGCAGCCAGCCTTCGTCCGTCTCGATCGGAACACTCCCCGCGCCGATCTTCGTACACTGCCAGGCAGAAGCATCCCCTTTAATCGTCCCCATTACATACCGGTGGCAGCCCCAATATTTCAAGTCCGGGCTTTCGCTTAAGAAAATATCCCCGAACGGCGTATGCCCGTTGTCGCTCGGACGGCTTAACATATAGTAATTGCCGTTGATTTTTCTCGGAAACAGCACACCGTTGCGGTTAAACGGCAAAAATGCATTTTCCAGCTGGTAATACGTCTTAAAATCATACGTATATCCAACGCCAATCGTCGGATATTCATGATACCCATTGCACCAGGTCACATAATACCGGTCTTCGATCCAACATACCCTCGGGTCATACCGGAAATCCCGTTTTGCCACCTCCGGGTGCGCCCCTTCAAATACAATCGGCTCATCCGCGATGTCCCAATGGATCCCATCCTTGCTGAATCCGGTAAAAATATCCATGCTGATGGATCTGCTGTCACAGCGGAATACACCCGCAAACCCATCGCCGAACGGGACCACCGCACTGTTAAAAATGCTGTTAGAATTTTTTGTTGCAAATCTTTCAATGATCGGATTCGCATCGTAGCGCCACACCGGCAATTTTTCCGCGCCTTTCGGCTCCTGCCACGGGATCTGCGGCAAATCCGCTCCAATTATTTTCGCCATACTATCATTCCTGTCTGTTATTTTATTTGCAGCAAAATAGTTCCTGCCTGATTGCCATCCCGCCTTTGCGAAAAAGGCGGGATGTAATTGTAGTTGTTACTGCTTGTTCGCCATAAATTCATCTACCTGTCTTTGCGCTTCGTCAATAATCTCCTGGAAGCCTGCCGCATCCAGTTCTGACTTGATCTGCGGTACAAATTCTGCAGGATCTTTCACGCCTGTGAGCATCTCGCTCTTATAACGGAGCCAGATTTCACTGCAGTTTGCAAGTTTGTCTAATACAGTCGTTGTATCAAAGGTAAATCCAAGCATGACAGACGGAACTGCGCTTTCGTTCAGCTCTTTGATCTCATCCCACTGGCCGTATTCATCTGTATCCTGCTGTGTTACCGTAAAGTAGCAAGCCTGCGCATAGCCCGGAATCTCCCAGTCATTGTTCAGCTTATGTGCTTTGCCGTCTTCGGTATATTCAAAATCTACGCCTTCTTCGCCGTAATAGAACATATCACGCAGCTTGGTATCTGTATTGACAAGGTTCAGAAGCTGCAGGCATTTTTCCGGATACTGTGAATTTACCGAAATCATATTGATGGAACCGCGTACCGTTTCGTTTGAGAGAATGGAATCGCCGACCTTTGCAACGACTACATCCTTGCCCATCTGCGGGCCCCATGCGGTATGGGCAGCGGACGGCCAGCCCTGTCCGACTCTCCACATATTATAGACACGTCCTTCGGTTAACGTTGCCGCGTCCGGATTTACCAGCCCTTTTTGATTCCACTCATAAATCGTCTGGAGCGCTTCCATAATATCCGGCTGTTCCAGTGTATAGCACACTTTTGCTTCCTGGTCGTCATATCTGACGCCAAGCACCTGTGTACCGGCGCCGATCTGGTCATAGTTATCAAAAATATAATAAATACCGTCATTCTTGCAGTAGAACGGATAGTCATTCTTATCTGCTTTCAGCTTTTCAAATACTTCGGTCAAAGATGTAATATCTGTCAGGCTCTCAATATCCAGGCTGTATTCATCTACCAGCTCTTTATCCCAGATCGCATAGTTGGAAATCGCGCTGTCCTTATATGTCGGCACGCCATAAATGCGGTCTTTCACCGTAACACCCTTCCAGCAGTCTTCCGGCATCATTTCGTTTAATTCCGGCATATTCGCTTCAATCAGGTCAGTAATATCGGCATATGCCCCCAGATTAATATCGGATACATAGTTGTTGCCGTTTCCAAAAATAATATCATACGGCTCATTCGTACTGATAATAACGTTCCTGCGCTTATCCCAGTCAGACCAGCTGATAACTTCCACTGATAAGTTTACGCCGATCTTTTCATTTGTATACTCATTTACTTTTGAAATCCAGGAATCATAATTATCCGGCTGCCCGTTACCGATCAGGATCCATTTGATGTCCGCAATCTCGCCGTTGTCAGCCGAAGCGGATGACCCATTATCCTGAGAATCCCCCCCTCCTGCATTTGACGACCCCTGCTGGCTGTTACTGCCGGTATCCCCGCCGCTTCCACAGCCTGCCAGTAAACCAACCGCCATCATCGATGCCAGCCCTGCTGCTAATAATCTTTTAAACTTCATTTTCTTTTCCTCCTTTTATTAAAATAAAATAGCTCCCCTTGTCATGCATCCCTGCGGCAGATGCTTCCCGCACCGCCGCAGGAACAGATTCCAGCCTGGCCCTTACTCTTTTACCGAACCAATTGTAAGGCCGGAAATAAAGTACTTCTGGAAAAACGGATATGTCATTGCGATCGGCACGATAATAACAATCGCGATCGCCATACGCACACTTTCTGTCGGCATGGACAGTTTGTACTCCTGCATGGACAGCCCGCCTGCCGGGTTGTTTGCAATATACTCAATATTTTTCTGAATATTATTTAACAAAGACTGCAGTGTCTGGAGATTTTTATTGTCCAAATACAGGGATGCCTGGAACCAGTCATTCCAGTAACCAAATGCTGCAAACATTCCGATCGTAGCCATAACCGGCTTGGAAATCGGCAGCACGATCTGCGCCCAGATGCGGAACTGCCCGGCACCGTCGATTTTAGCGGATTCCACGATCGCATCCGGCACCGTCGTACGGAAAAACGTACGGCAGATCGTAACACTGAACGACGAACATGCCAGCGGAAGGATCAGCGCCCAGATCGTATTACGCAGCCCTAAAATATTATTAATAACTACATAGCTGGAAAGCATACCACCGTTAAAAATCATCGGTATAAAAATAATCCATGTATAGATGCCTTTTAACTTAAAGCTTTTTCTGGAAACAACATATCCCATCGTCGTCGTTAACGCAACCGTAATAATGGTACCGATTACTGTAACAACCACAGACATAAACACTGCACGGAAAATCATCGCGCGCTCATTCCACAAAAACTGGTAAGCAGCCCCTGAAAGCTCCGGCGGAATAATCTGGTATCCGTTCATCCGCAGCGCTTCCTCACTTGTAATCGAAATCGAAAAAACAAACAGCAGCGGGAAGATGCACGAAAGCCCTAAAATCAGGAATATAATATTGAACAGCACGTTGGTAGCCGGCTTAATCTGATTAATTGTTGCCGAACTTTCCAGGTCTTTATTCTTCTTTTTCAACTTGCACACCTCCTCTGTTTAAATAAGACTGTTCTCACTGTCGATCTTCTTCACTACCCAGTTCGCCAGCAGGATCGTACCGCAGCTGCAGATCGCCTGGAAGAAAGAAGCCGCCGCCGTCTGCCCGATCGGTACGCCCGGCGTCTGCATCGCCTTGTAAATATACGTATCAAACGTCGATACCGTCGAATACAGCGATGCCGGAATGCCTCCCGTTACCTGATAGAACAGGCCGAAATCCGAATTGAAGATCTTGCCGCAGTCTAAGATCAGCATCATAATAAACACCGGCTTAATGGAAGGAAGCGTAATATGTACCGTCTGCTGCCATTTGGTAGCCCCGTCCATTACCGCCGCTTCGTACAGCGACTGATCGATACCAGTAATGCTGGCCAGATACAGCACCATGCCGTAGCCCATACCTTTCCAAGTGTTCAAAAGCACGAGGATAAACGGCCAGTATTTTGCCTCCTGATACCACATGATCCCTTCTCCGCCCATGGCTCTGATAATGCCGTTCAGATAGCCTCTTTCCGGTGTCAGGATTGCATATACGAAGTAGGTAACAACTACCCATGACATAAAGTACGGCAGGAACATCATCGTCTGATATACCTTGGACCCGCCCTTGTTGCGCATATTGCTCAGCATCAGGGCGCCCCCTACCGCTACGCTGGCACTGATGATGATAAACACGATATTATAAAGAATCGTATTTCTCAGCAGCATTGCAAACGCGTCTGACGTAAAGAAAAATGAAAAGTTTCCAAAACCGGCCCACTCGCTGTGCAGCAGGTTGTAAATAAATCCGTGCCTGCCGGGCTGCAGCCTGTATACCTTAAACGCGATGATGATACCGAACATCGGCAGGTATGCGAAGATCGCGTACCAGATCAGCGTTGGCAGTGACAGCAGGAACAATTCCGTATCGTCCCTGGACCAGCGTTTTTTCGGAGCTTTCCCCTTTCCATGAAGCGTTTTGTCTGTCTTCATTTTGTTTTACCTCCTTGTTTATTTTTGTTAAGTCAACCTTAACATTATTTGAAACAAATGTCAACTTCATATGTCAGTTTCATCACTATTGCTAATTTTTCATAGTATTTTTAGTATAATTTTACCAACCGTTTAGATTTTAGTGCCTTAAAGTGGTGAACGTAACTTTACATATGTAAAAAATTATTGCGAAATTGTAAACAAAAAATGAACATTTACCACGGTGAAGTGCTGGAGGGTAACAATGCAGGGGGGATGTGGATAGCCGGGCGATGCTGCGGGCAGGGGATGTGGCTAGGCGGACGACGCTGCGGGATGCGGGCAGGGGATGCGCTGGGAGACACACCTTGGGCGGACTGGAGCAACGCTGCGGTGAACTCGCTAACTGCTAAGGTAGTCGGGGTGAGGTCCTCCTGCCTAACCTGGATGAATCAGAAAAGAAACATTTTTGACATTGTGTTGCGTTTTTTAGTGGCTATGCGGACGCCGGATGAGGGGGAAAGAGCCTGGCTTCCGGCTCTACATGTAACCGATCATTCAGGTATTGCAAGCCTGCCAATAACCAGACGCTGCGGGATGCGGGCAGGGGATGCGCCGGGAGACACACCTTGGAAGGACGTTGAAGGGGCGCTTTT
>CANOET010000054.1 GCA_947564835.1 uncultured Eubacterium sp.
CTTCCAACGTCGCCGGAAGCCAGGCCCTTTCCCCCTCATCCGGCTGGTTTTCACCTGCTTTACATGAAACGCAAATTCAGGTGTTGTAAAGCCCGCAGAGTCGTCCGCTTAGCCACATCCCCCTGGCTAACCATAATCTTTCGGTAAGCCAAAAAATGCAGTGTAATGTTTATTCTGTTGCTTGGAGTTCTTGGCGTTCTGATCTATGAACCAAGAATGCTAAACATTCTGTAGCAGGAAGGTAGTCTGTTGCCCTTCATTTTGTGTCCGCATAGATAATTGCTGCATAATATAATATCACTCGATGATGTGTGTACAATTCTTATGCAGAACATGACTTCCTCCTACCAGCCCTCTTTTATTATATATGAGATAGGAACAAGGAAAATACGAACTGACATATGCTTTCATATTTGTTTCTTTATCATGGTAAATACAGTCTTTGTTAAACAGTGATTCATCGCTTTTAAGATCACTGATCACAACTTCAACATTGTTATTAAGATAGCTGCCATTACCGATTGGGAGTGTCATATATGGTTCAACTGCAGATTTACATTTTAATAATGTAGTATCTGAAATGTATCTGCGGTAATTTTCTGAACCCAGCGTTGATATATAATTATAATTATTTTCTGGTTCCATGAGTTCATGATGCGTAATGCCAAATGCATCGGTATATGTAATATCAAAATATATTTTTAAAACATATTCTTGTATGTACATGGAATATTTCTGTAAAGAAGCGTCTATGGCTGCCAGATAGGATTCCATGCTGTCTGCATTTGATTCATAGATATTGGCGGAAACATTGTTCATGTCATCGAAAGAATAAGATCCACTAAAAAAATCCTGGAATCCTAATGTCATGTTCGCCATGCGATAGGGGATATCCCCTAATTGGGACATAACTGAAAAATTTAAGTAACCCTCTGGCTTTATTGTGACACTGGAAGCGCTGCCTCCCTTGTTTGTGAGGGTGTACTCCAAAGCCCAGCTTCCGTTATCTGAATATTCAATAAACCCCATTTCCTGTTTTATGCCCAGTGAAAATACAGGCAATGCCCTGGCATAGTAGAAATGAAATGTGGTGCCAATTCCCATAAAGATTATAAGCATCATTCCAAAGAATAAAAGGCTTTTTTTGAAATTCCAGTGTTTTTTTGCTTGTAAAAGTCTCTTTTTCGTTTTTTTATCTTTGGTAGTCAATGCAGTTATCGTTTGGGCAAATAACCTGTGATCTCCGGGAATGTGGTCACAGCTTTTCAGACACTGCACAGTCTCAGTCATTTGTTCCGGCCATTCAAAATTTTCGAGTGTAATCAATATTATATGTTTCTTACACTTTAATGCATATTCTATTTCTTCTTGAAACAAATCATTATGGCCGCTGAAATTCAATGCATTTGGAGACAGCACAAGCAGAAAATCAGTGATATGCTCTATATATGTAAATATTTGCTTCCGGTATTTTCCAGAGTTTAATTTTTCTACATCCAGAAAAACCCGGTATCCCTTTTTTTCCAAACGATCATGCAAACGCCCGGCAAATTCTTTTCCGCCCATACGTCTATAACTTATAAATAGATCAAACTTTTTTGCAAAACGATTCCTTTCATTTGCATTTATTATCTTCATACGCTCTCCCCAATGATAGTTATCCTGAAAAATCTTTCCTGTAACATGGTACGTTTCTATTTTGCAGAGTATACTCGAAAATGGATTCCCTTCAAACTGTCGCTATTTTGTGCAAAAAGCGGTATTGAATATCTAATAGTTTTTCATTATGGCGCAGTCATCATGCTGCACATGTAACTGCTCTGTAACGGTTTTATTTTTTTCGATACGTTTTTTGAAAAATGTATAGTATGCGTTCATGCGATTTGTTTTAGAATCGTTTTTTCTAATACCACAGTCTTTATCGAAAAGCTGTTTCTTATTATGGTCGATTGACTGAGCCAGCTGATCCGCTTTGGGTTCCATCTGTCCATCTTCCATCAGTTCGACAATTATGTCCGGTTCGGCGGCTGATTTGCGCTTATATAGGGTTGTATTCATAAATGATCTTGGAAGTAAATAACCGTCAGACTCCTTATCTGGTGCAACAAATGAAAAATCATAATTAAAATCGGGTTCTAAGATTTCATGGTGTTCGATTCCAAACAGATCTTTATAAGTAATGAAAAAATGCATTTTTACAGCATACATACATAAAACAAGGTTACGTTTCTGCAAAGAAGCTGCTGCCTCCGATAAATATTCCGCAATCAAATGTGCGTTTGTGTCTGGAATAGCGACAGCACTGGAAGGTTTTCCCGCCACTGTTTGTAACAGCATAGTATTTATTCCAATGCTTATATCTGCTATTTAAAGTGTTTTGTAATTGTGTATGGTCTGCTACGTCAAGATATAGCACAGGCAGTGACATCAAATAACAAGTTAAAAAAGCGAGAAAAATAGCAAGCGGGACACTTATGGAAAGGGTCCGGCTGATTTTACGATTGATATGTTTTTTTGCCTGCAAAAATTTTTTTTGAGAGTTCCCGCGGTTTTTTGTAAGTGTGATTTCTGCCTGGTCAAATAAAAGCGGATTTAGAGGGATGCTTTGAAATTCCAGAAAATCCCTGAACGACTCTGGCAAATTTTTTGCATCCGGCCATTCGAAGTTTTCAAGTTCAATCGGAATAATATTTAAATTTGCTTGTATTGCGTGTTCCAGTTGTTTTTGGAAAAAAGTATCGTCACCAGATTCTCCGAAATCCAGTGCATGTGGCGGAAGCACTACTAAAAAATCTATCGCGTGATCCAAACAGGAAAACATAAAATCAGTTTCTGCACAATCGGGATTATCCGGAGCAAGATAAACCCAATAGCCATCCTTTTTTAAACGGTCATATAAGCATGTTGCATATATTTTTCCTTCAGCAAAACGGTAAGTGATAAATATTTCGCATTTTGGAAAAGATGTATTTTTGTTTGTCTGTTCAATTTTCTTTTTTCTAGTTACCATAACAATTCTTCTCTTTCAATTCTTTACACTTTTTATTGCCATAGTTCAGACGTATTTCAACAATCTTCGTAGTGTATCTGCAATTATTTTGATCCCGGGAATATGCCTTTTATACCAGGATGTAATGTTTGAATGGATCTCAAAAAAATAAAACCACAAAATGACAATTAATGCAGCATATAATATGGTGTCGCAAAAAATCCTGAAATTGTGTAAGTTCATTTGTATTATGATTTATGTTATATTTTAAAATATTCCGATTATGTTAATCGAATTTTATATGATTATAGTTTGAAAAATATCATTTGTCAAGTGTATTTTCTTTAGGAGTTTAGAAACGATTTTTTGCGCAAAACGGCAAAATTTTGATGCCGGGTGGCAGAATTATTATTGTGCAGCATTTTGGGGCTTACCGAAAGATTATGATTAGCCACATCCCCTGGCCAATCAAGATCTTTCGGTAAGCAAAAGAACGCAGCGCATGTCAAAAGTATTTCTTTCCTGGTTCATCCAGGTCAGGCTATTCTGTTTTAAAGAGTCCGCAGCTCAATAAAGGAGAAAAATTATGAGAATTTATTATACGATTACAGCTTCGTCAGGGTTTCGTGAAAAAGAACAGCCTAGCGCGAAAGTTTAATCCTCAAAAAGTTTCCGCTTTCTCTCAATCATCTCGTCGATTCTGTCTATAAAAGAAGCCACGTCCTTCACATTCTCGCACCGTTCGATATGTCCGTCAGGATACACCCTTTTGGAAATGCTTCCTGCACCCAAGGCCATAATCGACTGCACTTCCTCCATCATCAGGACATTATAAATACCAGCCTTTCCATCTTTTGCATACCCGACATTCTCAAAATTTCCAGCCATATTTTTCTGACGGTACATATAGTACGGCTTCATTCCCATGCTGGCACATGCATCTGCCGCAGCATCCAGATGTTCCTGTGTATTGACCATTTTAAGCCCCGCATAATCTTCTTTACACATCTGCAGCCTTGCCGCACGCTTGACTGCCAGCGAATGTACAGTAATACTGTCCGGCGCAAGCTCCTGAAGTACTTCCAATGTCTTAAGCACATCTGCAAGCGTCTCCTGCGGCAGCCCCATAATCAGATCCATATTAATATTGGAAAATCCCATTTCCCTAGCCAAATAAAAACTGTCCACTGTCTGCTGAACGGTATGCTGCCTGCCGATTAATTCCAGCGTCTCCTGCTTCATTGTCTGCGGATTTACAGAAATCCGGGAAATTCCATGTGCCTGCAGCACTTCCAGTTTTTCCTGGCTGATGCTGTCGGGCCTGCCGGCTTCCACGGTATATTCCAGCAAATGCGACAGGTCAAAGCTTTGCTCCAGAACGGACAGCAGCCGGTTCATCTGACGCGGGGACAATGTGGTCGGTGTTCCGCCTCCGATATAGATACAGTCAGGGCTTCTTCCCGCGAATTGCCGGACGGTAAACGCAATTTCCTGTTCCAATGCATCCAGATAATGATCGATGCGCCCTTTCCATTTTGCCAGCGGAAATGAAGTAAAGGAACAGTACAGGCAGGTGCTTGGGCAGAACGGAATGCCGATGTACAGGCTGTATCCTTCCTTTGCATCCAGCCGGTGCAGCAGTTCCCGTTCCCGCTGTGCAATCTCAAGGCTCAGATCAATCTTCTGCGGGGATGTAAGATAGGTTTGAGACATATAGTCTGCAACCTGGGCCGGGCTTTTTCCCTGCTCCAGCATGGTCATAGCTATTTTCGTCGGCCGGATTCCCGTTAATGTTCCCCAGGGCAGCGTTTTTCCTGTGTACGCAGACAGCAGTTCGTAAATATGCTGTTTTATACGGTTTTTGGTCTGTATGCGGTTGGTATTATCCACAGAAAAAACCGTTTCCTGCAAAACCAGCCGGGAATTATGTTCTGGCTTCTGCAGCTGCATGGAAATCTCGCCCGGGCGGTAATCTACCTGCATGAAAAGCTGCACTGGTTCCGTGCTGACTTTGGGGGCTGTGCATACGGAAACATTCTCTGACGGATAAAAAGCTTTCACCAGAGAATGGATGTCGTATGCATAATCATCTTTGTTTAACTGTACCAAAATCATGATAAACCTCTATTCTGTTTTATCTTGTTTTATCCTAACCAGGATGAACCAGAAAAGAAACACTTTTGACAGTGTTGCGTTTTATAGTGGCTATGCGGACGCCGGATGAGGGGGAAAGGGCCTGGCTTCCGGCTGGTTTTCACCCGCTTTACATGAAACCGATCATTCAGGTATTGTAAAGCCTGCCATAATCTTTCGGGAAGCAAAAAATGCAACACATTGTCAATTCTGTTGCCTGGAATGAAAATTTTGCCGTTTTGCGCAAAAAATCGTTTCTAAGTTCCTAAATTTTTCTCAATTTTATTTGAAGCTACATGAAGCATAAAAACACTTTTGATATTGTGTTGCGGTTTTTTATTGGCGATGCGGATGCCGGGTGAAGGGGAAGGGCCTGGCTGGTTTTCACTGGCTTTACGTGTAGACAAGCGAATATTCATGGGAGATTTCCCCCCCCGGCTTTACGTGCAGACAAGTGAACATTCATGGGAGATTTCCTCCGGCTTTACGTGCAGACAAGTGAACACCCATGGGAGATTTTCCCCGGCTTTATATGAAACGCAAATTCAGATGCTTGAAAGCCCGCAGAGTCGTCCGGTGAGCCACATCTCCCTGGCCGCAGCCCGCAGAGTCGTCCGGTGAGCCACATCCCCTGGCCAATCAAGCTCTTTCAAAAAGCCAAAAAACGCAACACAATGTCAATCCTGCCCGCCCCGATCTGCTTCCGTATCGTTTTTAAAAAGCTGCCGGCAAAAACTCACCGGCAGCTTCTCTGACACCGCTTATAAAAACGGATTATAACGGCGTTCCTTCCCAATCGTCGTCCATTCGCCGTGACCCGGCAGCACTTTTGTATCATCCGGCAGCGGCAGCAGTTTTTCCTGAATGCTGCGGACCAGCTGCGACATGCTTCCTTTTGGAAAGTCCGTCCGTCCCACCGATTCACAGAACAACGTATCTCCGCTGAATAAAATACCCTCACTCTGCACATAAAAGCACACGCCGCCTACGGTATGCCCCGGCGTATGAAGCACGTCGATTTCGAATCCCGCAAGGGACAGATGATCCTTTTCCCCATGAAAATACTGGTCAGCATGAAATGCAAGATGCCTGCCGATCATTCCGCAGCAGTTGTAAGCGGGATTTTCCATGGTTTCTTTCTCATCCTCGTGAACATAAACGGAAATCCCATAATGCTGAGCCACCTCCTGCGCCGCCATGCAATGGTCAAAATGCCCGTGGGTCAAAAGTACGGCAGCTGGCTGAAGCTGGTTTTTGCTGATATGATCCAGGATCAATTCTGCCTGGTCCCCCGGATCGATGACCAGCGCTTCTTTTGTTTCGCTGTTGGCTGCCACAAAACAGTTTGTGACGACCAGGCCGACCTGAAATTCTTTTACTGTCATCATTGTTAGTTCCGCCTTATTTTTATGATAAATTCAATGCCTGCAATGTTTTTTTGCCGATCACGCCGTCTGCTTCCAGGTCACAGTCTTTTTGAAATTTTTTCAATGCCCTTTTGGTTTTTGATCCCATGATCCCATCCGGTGAGCCGCATTCATAACCGAGCCTGTTCAGCTTTTTTTGCACTTTTTTTACGGTATTTCTGCTTACGGAAGCAGAACTGCCTGCAGCGGATGTGCCTGAGGAACTGCTGTTGGATGCAGCGCCGTCTGTATACGGACAGACGCCGTTTTCATGCAGATGCGCCGGATAGCCGCCGCAATGGTAATGATAGTTTCCAAGCCCGCTCCTGTTTTGATTGTCACGATGCCCGCCCCGGCTGTCTGTCCTTCCTGAATGTGCAAAAACTGTTTCCGCCGGATTCCAGGTAGTTCCTGACGCTGCCGGCGTAAAAGATACGATACCTGCAAGCATAAGAGCAAGCAGTTTTCCAGATTTTCTTTTCATAGCTCCGCCTCCTTGGTTTTATATAGATAACCAGATTATAAACGAACTGAAATTGAATAAATATTGGCAAATTTACCAAAATAAACGGTCTGGTTTTAGATGGTATTTATAAAAACCGCTGTTTGGCAGCTTAGCCGGAGGTCCGTTCAATATCAATGACACTTTCTACCTGGCGGATCTTTGTGATCAGATGGTTCATCTCGTCCTTGCCCTTGGTCCCGAATGAAATCGAGATGGTTGCGATACCCTGCCGGCTCGTTTTGGAATGGATTGAGTTAATATCGATTTCCCGTTCGGTAAAAATTTTCGTAATATCGACCAAAAGGCCCGTCCGGTTGTTGCCGTAGATCTTAAGCTCGCCCAGATAGAGCCCGTGTTCGCCGCTGCCGCAGCCTTCCTGCCATTCTGCTTCGATCAGGCGTGTCTTTTCCACATCGGATAAATGGATCATATTGATGCAGTCTGTCCGGTGGATGGTCACGCCGCGCCCTCTTGTGATATAGCCGCAGATCTCGTCGCCCGGTACCGGGCTGCAGCATTTGGCAAAGTGGGCCGCAATATCGCACAGTCCTTTGACGATAATCCCGCTTCTGGAATTTGTCTGCAGGTGTTTGGAGCTGTTTTCGTCGTTTTCCGCCAGAATCTGCGCGTCTGTTACCTCAATCGGATGGTCCTTGCGGTATTCGTCGAACATTTTATTGACGATGCCGGCTTCTTTGATGCCCCCGTGCCCGACGGTGGCCAGACAGGAATTCCAGTCATGGAAACCGTATTTGCGCACGACCTTTGACTGGTACGGCGGCTTATTGATCAGGGAAAGGTCGATGCCCTTCGCCTTGCAGTAAGCCGCAATCATCTCCTTGCCGTGCTGGATATTTTCCTCTTTCAGTTCGCTGCGGAACCATTGGTTGATCTTAGTCTTAGCCTGCGTGCTTTTCACAATATTCAGCCAGTCGTGGCTCGGCCCTCTGGAATTTTGGGAAGTAATGATCTCGATCCGGTCGCCGTTTTGAATCACATAATCGATCGTGACCAGCTTGCCGTTGACTTTGGCGCCGATCATTTTGTTGCCGACCGCGGAGTGGATGCTGTATGCAAAATCCACCGGCGTAGAGCCGTTCGGCAGGTTTTTGACATCGCCGTTCGGTGTAAAACAAAAGACCATATCGGAAAACAGATCCAGATCACTCTTTAACAGGCTCATAAATTCTTTATTGTCCGACATATCCTGCTGCCATTCCAGAATCTGGCGCAGCCAGCTTAATTTTTCCTCTTCCTGGTTGCCGCTTGCCTTTACTCCGTTTGCCGCTTCTTTATATTTCCAATGCGCCGCAATACCATACTCCGCGACGCGGTGCATCTCGACCGTGCGGATCTGGATTTCAAACGGCTGCCCGTCCGAACCCATCAGCGTCGTATGCAGGGACTGGTAACGGTTCGGCTTCGGCATTGCGATATAATCCTTAAACCGCCCCGGCACCGGCACATAATTTTCGTGGATCACGCCCAGCGCTGCGTAACAGTCCATGACTGAGCGCACAATGATCCGTATGGCGAACAGGTCATAAATCTGATCCAGCGTCTTGTTCTGGTTGACCATTTTTTTATAAATACTGAAAAAATGCTTCGCCCTGCCGCCGATCTCCGCCTGGATGCCCGCCCGCTCGATATGCCCGCGCACCTCGTCTGTCAGGTTGCGGATATAATCATCCTGCGCGGTTTTGCGCTGCGCCACCTGGCGGATCAGATCATAATAAGCATCCGCTTCCAGATATTTTAAGCACAGGTCATCCAGTTCGATCTTTACCTTGGAGATACCCAGACGCTGTGCAATCGGAGAATAAATATCCATCGTTTCACGCGCGATTTCTTTTTGCTTTTCCGGCCGCATATACTGGAGCGTGCGCATATTGTGCAGACGGTCCGCCAGCTTGATCAGGATAACGCGGATATCTTTGGCCATGGCCAGAAACATTTTCCGCAGGTTTTCCGCCTGCACCTCGACTTTATCCGCGTCATACGAAAGCTGCCCCAGCTTGGTCACACCGTCCACCAACAGCGCCACTTCCGCACCAAACTCCCGGGCAATCTCTTCGTCCGTCATTACCGTATCTTCCACAACATCGTGCAGAAGCCCCGCCACAATCGTCTCCTTATCCAGCTCCAGCTCCGCCAGGATCATGGAAACACACAGCGGATGGATAATATACGCCTCCCCGGATTTACGTTTCTGGTCTTTATGGGCCGCTGCCGCAATCTGGTATGCTTTTTCCACCTGCGTGATATCTGTGGACGGATGATATTTGCGGATGCTGCCAATCAGCTCCTTATACAATTGCTCCGGTTCGATAAAATCAGGCATCTTGCGGATTCCGTTCCTTTTTGCACCGATTTTGGCTTCTAATTCTTCTACTGTTTCCTTTGGTTCTTTCCATTCCATCGAAAGATCTGCCATATTGATCACCTGCTCTCCTGGCTGCGTTTTTTCATCTTTTCATCTTTAATATTTAAGCATTATACTCAATTTTTTGTGAAAATGCAATGATTGTGTGAAATTTCTGTGTATCTTTCTTAAAAAAATGAGAACAGTCCTGGTGGTGCGGTGGATGCAGGCTCCTGAAATAGCTTGGTTAGCCACATCCCCTGGCCAATCAATCGAAGGAAAACAGGGCAAAAGATCCGGGGGACCGTTTCCAGTCCCCGGATCTTAATCCGTAATATACAGCTTTAACAGCAGCTGCCTTAATACAAAAATCTTACCAGATCTGCACCCGGTCTTTTGGTGCGACGTACATGGCGTCTGTTTTGGTTACCTCAAAGACGCTGTAGAACTGCTCAAAAAGCGGCAGCACCGCATTTACGCGCACTTTATTCTGGGAATGCATATCAGCCATCAGCAGGTAGTCGCGGTATTGGTCGGTCTGGTTGGATGCCCAGATGTTGGCGTTGCTTTCAAATACTTTGCGCTGCGCTTCCTTATCGTCGCCGACGATGTCTAGTACACAGGCCATAGCGCCCATATCTGCGATATTTTCTGTAACGGTCATATCACCGTTTTGGAAAACGCCGTTTGTAACTTCGATGCTGCTGTAATAGTCTTTGACTTTCTGCGCCCGGGCTGTAAACTGCGCCAGATCTTCCTGTGTCCACCAGTTGTTATAATTGCCGTTTTCATCGTATCCTGCGCCGTTTGTGTCAAATGCATGGGTGATCTCGTGTCCGATGACCGTACCGATGCCGCCCAGATTCTGTGCGTAATCGGCGTTTTTGTCATAGAACGGCGCCTGCAGAATCGCTGCCGGGAACGTAATATCGTTAGCCTGCGGATTATAAAAGGCATTGACGGTCTGCGGGGTAGTTATCCACTTGCTTTTATCAACACCGGAATCCAGCTTCTGCTGTGCGTCTGCATTTAAGGCTTCCTGGATCTGCATGATATTTTCAACCATGCCTTTGGAAGGGTCGATCGGAATCCCGCTAAAATAGTCCGGCCAGGTGTCCGGGTAGCCGATCTTGACCTTTAGCGTATCCAGCTTGGTAATGGCTTTTTGCTTGGTTGCGTCAGACAGCCAGGTGATATTTTGCAGCCTGTTACGGAACGTACGAATCAGCTGTTTTGCCATATCCTCGACGTCTTTTTTGCTTTCCTGCGGGAAATATTTGTCGGTATACAGCTTGCCAAATTCCCAGACAAACAAGGACTGTGTCAGCTCCTTCGCAACCGTGTCCATGCTCTTTTCTTCCACAGCGCCTAACACAGAGATGTTAAAATCATTCATTGCCTTGTAATGCGCACTGGTCAGATAACTGCTGCAGGATAAATACATGCAGTACTTTGTATATTTTTTCAGCAGGTCCAGATTTTCCAGAGTCAGATAGCTGTTGACTTTTTTTGCATTTTCGACTTCTGAAACGATGCATTTGTCGAAATTCGTAATCCCGATTGTCTTTAAGAAGCCTTCGATATCACAGTTGCTGTAAAGGCTTTGCAGCTCGGCCTTTGTATGCGGATTGTACACCAGCTCGACATTCAGCTGGTCTTCCAGCCCCGGGCCATTCATGGAAAATTCTTTCTGCAGGTCGTATACCTGCTGCGCTGTTTTGGCAGCATCTTCTTCACTGTCGCCTGCTAACAGAAACAGCTGGCGGATCAGGTTCAAAAGCGCCTGCTGGACCGCCTCATTTGCCTCTCCTGGCGCATAGTAGTCTTTCGGCATTGCATACACCGGGCCGCCGTTTGTCAGCACATATTTACTGGAATCCAGCGTATCCGGTGTAACAGAGAAGGTTATCAGGCTTCCAAACCCATACCGCTGCAGCTGTGCGAGTACATCTACAAATTCAGCAACGGTCTGTGCCTGGTCGATCTTTTCAAGATACGGGCGCAGCGGCGCGGTCCCAGCCTTGTCCCTGGCGTCCATATCACGGGCAAGCAGGTAAAAGTCAATAATTTTCTGCTCTTTTGTACCCTGCGCATACTGGTCCTTATCCGCTACCAGTCCGTCGATCAGCCCGCTTAAGTCTTTGATAATATTCGTCTGCAGCTCATAAAAGCCGCTCCACTGGCTCTGGTTTTCAGCAAGCGGATGTGCATTTAACACCTGTGCATTGACTGCCTGATAAAAATCATCCTGCAGGCGGACAGCGCTGTCAGCGATCCGCACGGTGACGGTTACAACTTCCTTCTTCTTGGAACCGTCCGTCGCCTGAACCGTAATCTTCGTACGGCCCGTCTTTTTTGCCGTAATCACGCCGTCTTTGGATACAGATGCGATCTTAGCGTCCGCAGACTGGTAACTAAGCGCCTGGTTAGACGCATCCGCCGGCAAAACCGCTGCTTTGATCGTAGATTTTCCGCCCATCGGAAGCGCCACTGCAGATTTGATCACATGGACGTCTGTTACTTTTGTACCAACCGTAACTTCCAGGGAAGCCTTCGTCTTTCCCGCCGTCAGCGTAATGACAGCCGTCCCTTTTTTAACGGCCTTTAGTTTCCCGTCCTTGCTGACGGTTACAACCTTCTTGTCGCTGGTTTTCCATTTTCCGTCAGAACGGTTGGCTTTCAGCTGGAACGATTCTCCTTTTTCCAGTGTCAGCGTGCCTGTTTTTACGTTCGTGATCTCCGCTTGCTTAGCTGCGGCTTCTACAGACTGCGGCGTATCCAGTGCGGCTGTAGTAAGCGGCGCTGCCGGAAATGCCAGCAGGGCTGCAAGCAGAAGGGAAATCATCCTGTTGCGTTTTTTCATTGCTTTGTTCCTTTCTTTGTTTATTTATCATAAAGTATCTGCGGCAAGGGCTGTGCGGCTGCCGGTAAAAAGAACTGTGGGTTATCCGGGCAGTTCAGGCTCTTATGCAGATGCTTTATAAACTTATTATGCGGCTTTTATCTGTTCTCATAACAGAAGGCGCTTTGCGGAGTTACATGTGTGTTTTATACTCAAGGATATTTCTTATATTAATAATAAAAACATGTTGATGTCCGCAACAGAGTGGGTAGGGGGTGGTGTGGCTGTGCGGACGCCGGATGAGGGGGCGGGGGCCTGGATTTCGGCTCCTATTCCAGAATGTTAAGAATCCCTAAGTATTCTGCGTTTACACAGTGGCCCCATCCGGGCGCGTCGCCTAGTTCGCCCTGGCGTTATATAAATGATAGCGGACATTAATTATCGTTAAACAGCAGTTTGATTCATGTATAGTTCCTATGATTTTCCTGGTCAGGGAATGGTGTTGGTTTCTTTCTTGGCTTTGCGTTGACACAAAATAATGTGTTTCAAAAGTACTCTATTCCAGTTGACACTTTCTGATTGCCAAGCAATCCAAACATCCAGCGTTTATGCGGTTTTTAACCTGTTTCTGGAACAAATGTTTGTCAACTCACTTTGAAACACGCCCACAAAATATATGTACTACATAAAACTGAAATTCAGATATTGTAAAGCCAGCCATCATCAGACTCTGCGGGCTGTGGCCAGCGCAGCCCCTGGCCACAGCCCGCAGAGGCGTCCGGTTAGCCACATCCCCTGGCTAACCAGGATCTTTCGGGAAGCCCCAAAAGCGCAATACACCGTCAATATGTCGCCCGAATCAAAATATTTCCATTTAGTACCAAAATCGGTTTATAAGTCCCTAACCGACGCATGCAGCGCCTGCAAAGACTGCACCTCGCTGCTCCCATGCTTTTTCAGGGAAAGAATCCCGCTCACCGTCGCCTTTGCAGCGGCTATCGTAGTCATATACGGCACTTTCTTTTTAATCGCTGCCTTGCGCAGATAACTGTCATCTTCCCGGCGTTCCCGCCCAACCGGCGTATTCACAATCAGGTCGATCTTCCCGTTGGTAATCAGGTCCCGCATATCCGGCCTTCCTTCATGCAGCTTATACACCATTTCCGCTTCAATCCCGGATTCGCGCAGCAGCTTACAGGTATGCTTCGATGCAATGATCCGGAAGCCTGCTTTTGCAAATTCCCGTGCTACTTCTGCTACTTCCGGCTTATCCCGGTCGCTGACGGAAATGAGTACGGTTCCTTCCAGCGGCAGCTTTATCTGTGTTGCTTCCTGTGCTTTGTAGAATGCTTCGCCGTAGGAAGCTGAAAGGCCGAGTACTTCGCCGGTGGAACGCATTTCCGGACCTAAGACCGGATCTACTTCCTGGAACATGTTAAATGGGAAGACGGCTTCTTTGACGCCGTAATATGGGATCGTGTGTTCTTTTAGCTGCGGGACCGGGGACGGCCTTCCGGTAAGCCCGGCTGTTACGATCTCGATGGCCAGCGGTACCATGCGGATATTGCATACCTTGGATACGAGCGGTACGGTGCGGGATGCGCGCGGGTTGGCCTCCAGCACGAATACTTTTCCTTTTTCGATTGCGTACTGCATATTCATCAGCCCGCGTACGTGCATTTCTTCCGCGATCTTTCTTGTATATTCCTTGATCGTTTCGACATTTTCCTTGGAAATATGCCTGGATGGAATGATGCATGCGGAATCGCCGGAATGGACGCCTGCCAGCTCGATATGCTCCATGACGGCCGGGACGAATGCATGCTCCCCGTCGCTGACGGCGTCTGCTTCGCATTCGGTCGCGTGCCCGAGGAAACGGTCGATCAGGATCGGGCGGTCTGGTGTGACGCCGACGGCTGCGTTCATATATCCTTCCATGCTTTCCGCGTCGTAGACGATCTCCATGCCTCTGCCGCCTAATACATAGGAAGGGCGTACCATGACTGGATAGCCGATTTGTTCTGCGATCTGCAGCGCTTCTTTTACGTTGACAGCCATCCCGGATTCCGGCATTGGGATATCCAGTTTTTCCATCATCGCACGGAACTGGTCGCGGTCTTCTGCCAGGTCAATGACAGACGGGGAGGTGCCGAGGATTTTTACACCGTTTTTCTCCAGGTCTGCAGCCAGGTTCAGCGGGGTCTGTCCGCCGAACTGTGCGATTACGCCGACTGGCTGTTCTTTTTTATAAATGCTCAGCACATCTTCAAGCGTCAGCGGTTCAAAATAGAGCTTGTCGGAAGTGTCGTAATCCGTGGATACGGTTTCCGGGTTGCAGTTGACGATAATTGTTTCAAAACCTAGTTTTTTCAGTGCCAGGGATGCGTGGACGCAGCAGTAGTCAAATTCTATCCCCTGCCCGATCCGGTTCGGCCCGCCGCCTAAAATCATAATCTTCGGCTTGCCCTGCGTGACCGGATTTTGATCTTTTGCATTGTACGTGGAGTAATAATAGGCGCTGTCTTTTGTCCCGCTGACATGGACGCCTTCCCAGGCTTCCTCCAGGCCGAGGGCAATCCGCCGGCTGCGGATGTCTGCTTCCGGCAGGTCTAAGATCTGGCTTAAATATTTATCTGAAAAACCATGCTTTTTAGCGGTGATCAGGGCCTCATCGTCCGGAAGCTGCCCTTTGCCGGCTGCAAGCGTTTCTTCCTCCTGTACCAGTTCCTGCATCTGTGTCAGAAAATAATGCTTGACCTTGGTGATTTCGTGGATCTCGTCCACGGATGCGCCTTTGCGTAATGCTTCGTATATAATAAAATACCGTTCGCTGGAAGGGGTAATCAGGAGTTTTAACAGCTCTTCTTTGGATTTTTGATCAAAATCCCTGGCATGTCCCAGGCCATAGCGTCCGGTTTCCAGGCTGCGGATGGCCTTTTGGAACGCTTCTTTAAAGGTCTTTCCGATGCTCATAACTTCGCCGACCGCACGCATCTGCGTACCCAGCTTGTCTTCCACGCCTTTGAATTTTTCAAATGCCCAGCGTGCGAATTTGATGACCACATAGTCCCCGTCCGGTACATACCGGTCCAGCGTGCCGTATTTGCCGCACGGGATCTCCGGCAGTGTCAGCCCGGTTGCCAGCATCGCGGATACAAGCGCAATCGGAAAACCGGTCGCCTTAGAAGCCAGCGCGGAGGACCGGGAGGTTCTTGGATTGATTTCGATTACGATATCGCGGTCCGTCTTCGGGTCATGCGCCCACTGCACATTCGTACCGCCGATGACCTGGATGGATTCCACGATCTTATAAGATTTTTCCTGCAGACGCTTCTGCACCTGTTCGGAAATCGTAAGCATCGGCGCGGAACAAAAGGAATCCCCGGTATGCACGCCGAGCGGGTCGATATTTTCAATAAAGCAGACGGTAATCATATGATTATCCGCATCGCGCACGACTTCCAGCTCCAGCTCTTCCCATCCGAGAATCGACTCCTCTACAAGCACCTGTCCGACAAGGCTGGCCTGCAGCCCTCTTGCGCAGACGGTCTTTAGCTCTTCCACATTATAGACAAGGCCGCCTCCCGCGCCGCCCATCGTATACGCCGGGCGCAGGACGACCGGGTAGCCGAGCCTGTCCGCAATCCCCATCGCTTCTTCTACGGAATAAGCGACTTCGCTTCTTGCCATTTCGATTCCGAGGCTGTCCATCGTCTTTTTAAAAGCAATCCGGTCTTCCCCGCGTTCAATCGCGTCGACCTGGACGCCGATGACCTGGACGTGGTATTTGTCCAATACGCCGTTTTTCGCCAGCTCCGCGCACAGGTTCAGCCCGGACTGCCCGCCCAGGTTCGGCAGCAGTGCGTCCGGACGTTCTTTTTTAATAATCTGTTCCATACGCTTGACATTCAGCGGTTCGATATAGGTAACGTCTGCGGTTTCCGGATCGGTCATAATGGTAGCCGGGTTAGAGTTGACGAGCACGATTTCATAGCCAAGGCTTTTGAGCGCTTTGCACGCCTGCGTGCCGGAATAATCAAACTCACATGCCTGGCCGATAATAATGGGGCCGGAGCCGATGATCAGTACTTTATGGATATCTTTTCTTTGCGACATTCGAGTTCCTCCTGTTGGTATATATTGCTGTTTGATAGACTCTGTACTGATAAATCATTTTACTGGAAAAACAGCCCGCTGGCAATAAAAATATCAAAATTCATCCCAGAACAGCTCATCCAGCGTCTTTCCCAGCACCCTGCAGATCGCGATACATAACCGGATTGTCGGATTATAGTCTCCTTTTTCAATGGCGCTTACCGTCTGCCTGGATACACCTACCAGATCCGCCAGCTCCTGCTGCGACAGATCTTTTGCCGCCCTGGCGGATTTTAATCTCAGATTTTTCATAACACTCCTTTACTCTGGCTTTTTATGGTCAAGGATAGATTTGACTGCCATGACAGACAGTAAGAACACACTGAACGCTGCCATCAACAGGTTGCAGCTGTAATGAAACGACACCACGCCATTCTCCAGCACGCCCTGATGGGCATAAATATTGCGGGCGGCACAGAGCATATTCAGCACCGCAGCCAAAACCAGCAGAGCCAATACCTTCCTTGGATTTTGATTCATGGAAAAATACCCGTCATGCCAGATACTATAGGAAACATAGACCGTCATTCCGACCAGCATACCCAGAAACAGTACCGTGGAGCGGTCCAACCATCTGACTTCCAGCCCGATATCTGCCAGGATGCAGAAGCCATCGAAAAACATCCAGCTGAAAAAACCATACTTGAACGCACGGCCCTGGATGAGCTGCTGGCGTTCATCATATTTACATTTCAATGTGCGGTCCGTCCGGATCAGCCGGACCAGCAGGATTGCAAGAATGCCTCCGGAAAGGATCCCTGCTAAAAATCCTATCCGATACATGATTTCATGATTATTCATAGTTTATTCCTCCTGTTATTTCTGGTTGATTGGTGGTTATGATAGCAAATTATATGCTTTTATTGATATTATGTCAAGTATATTTTACTTTTTTCATATCAAAAAGACGAGGTTAACTTATATGGGGAAACCTTAAAGTGAATCAAGCAGGGGGGTGGCTAACCGGACGACTCTGCGGGCTGCGGATCGGGGGGGGGGGGTAACCGGACGTCGCTGCGGGGGGGGGCCCGGGGACGCGCCGGGGGGGGCCCCGGGGGGGGCCGCCCCAGGCCGCGGCCCGCACGGTCGTCCCGGGAG
>CANOET010000055.1 GCA_947564835.1 uncultured Eubacterium sp.
TTCCCAAATGAAAACAACAATTTATTCACCGTTAAATGCACAACGCAGTACTAGGGATTCTTAACATTCTGGAATAGGAGCCGGAAGCCAGGCCCTTTCCCCCTCATCCGGCGTCCGCATAGCCACTAAAAAACGCAACACAATGTCAATTCTGTCGTCTGGAATTAAAATTTTGCCATTTTGCGCAAAAATTCGTTTCCAAGTTCCTAAACAGAATATGGTTGGAACGGGAGGTTATTCATCGCTTACCCTACATTACCTACATTCCCACAAATTATAAAATATAAAAGAAATACGCATGATTACGCCATTCCTGATGTAGCCTTATAAATAATTTGTGGGAAACGGGCTTCCCACATTTCCCACACGTAGACCATATATCAGGCATTGCCTTCTTAATCTGCTTTGTACGCTGTAGTATCCGCGTACATTAACACTAACTTTGAAATACTGTAACACAAGAGGTTTTTAGTAATCAGGAGAATTAAATTTTAATATCCTCTATTTGTTGCCGCGACAATCCTGTAAGTTTCATTATATCATCAACCGGCATATTCATTCTTAACGCATTCCGGGCGACTTCCATTTTTTCTTCTGTACGGCCTTCATCCTTCGCCTTCCTCATGCCGCTGTTATAGTCAATCTGTGCCATCTCACGCAAATGGTAAAGCCGCAGTACTTCCTTGTCATTCGCCAGGAATTCCATTTTCTCATTCGCTTTATAAATTGCTGTATCCATAGCCATCAACTCCTTTAGCGTATCATCTGAAATGTTCTGGTCAAAAAAGGTAAGCCAGCGGTGGAGGGAATTGTTCTTGATGTCCTTGTTCGGCAAGGTCTTGAACTTCTTCATGTCAATGAAGTGGATTTCCAGTGCATCCGTCAGAAGGCAGTCCCTGTGGGTGTCTTCCCAGAGATGGAACACGGTATGGAAATCATCTACAGCCACCGCCTCAAAATTCACGATATTGATCGCAATCACATTAGACAGCAGGCTGTAGTCCTCGCCTTTCGCCAAGCCACCTGCAAACTCCCTGCTCCAATAGAAAAGGCTCCTTCTGTCCATGTTCCCATAATCACGTAGCTGAACTTCAATGTTAATCCTCGTGCCGTCCTCGACCACGGCACGGATATCAAGGATACTGGTTTTATCACCGACAATCTCTGCCGTGAATGTCCGGTGTTCCACAATTTCGATCTTAACCAGCTTCTTATGTTTTGTCTTTGCCAGAATTGCGTTCAGCAGAGACAGGAGCTGCTCTTCATCGCCTTTTTCACCAAACGTCTTTCCGAAAATAAAGTCATTCAGAGGTTTAAATTTATGCATTACGATATCGCCTCCCTTTCCTTAATTATCATACCATATGTTTACGGATATTACTATTGCCTTTATTCCTTCTTTATTTTCATTGACACCGGGGCATACTTTGAATATAATAAAAATACAGAAATAAATACATGAAAACGTACATTTTTTAAGAAAAGGGGGCATAAACCATGTTAGCAGTAAAATCTGTAAATGTCCGGGATAACTTCAAAGAATGGTGTGATAAAATCAGCATGGGCGAAACCGTTGTTATTTCAAGACCACGAAACGAAAATATCTACATGATAAATGAAGCCGAATATAACGCCTTGCAGAAAGCAAAGCGAAACGCTGAATATCTTGCTATGCTGGATAAATCAGATGAAGAACTGAAAGCCGGAAAAGTAATAATTAAGACTATAGAAGAACTAGAAGCTATGGAGAACTGAAACCATGAACATTTTATTTACTGATACCGGCTGGAATCAATACACAGAATGGCAGGGGCAAGATAAAAAGACCGTAAAACGGATAAACCAGCTACTAAAGAGTATAGACCTACCAATCCGTAGAGGCTCCTGAAAGTAAAAAAGCGGGTGGCTTACTCCACCCACTGTTGTTAACCGATTGTTTTAATTGGACAATTTAACCGCTTTTAACCGAGCATTTTAACTGGACGCTCTAACCGCTGATCCTGGGTAACAGGGCTTGACAGTAATGCATGTTCGGCTTATAATACAAAATGGTAAATTTAACGTGGAAGATTTAAGGCAATGTATCTATTTATGATACAAGGGATTGTTAGTATAAATCTTGCTGTTCAAATTTTTTCATTTTAATGTAAAGTAGGTGATATTTTTGAATTTTTTTGAGTATTTGGATAAAGACTGTGCGAAATCAAAGGAGGCATTTCTATATTCAATAAAGAAATTACCTAGTTCAAAAATTATTGTGATCAATGTTGGGCTTAGCAGTTTGACATATGATACAGGTTTTTATAATATTAGAAATCTGAAGAATTTCATTGCAGATGTTTCAGAATTAATTAATTCGGATTCTAAAAAGCGAGTTGTTATTGTTGTTTCAGATTCCATAAAAAATATCAAACAACAATATTTTGCTTTACAAGGTACACAAAAGATAAAAAAGAATCGTACTGTAATAAATGCAGAAGACTCTGTGCAGCCCATTGATTCCATACAAGAGGTATTGAATACAGATTCAAGTTTATATTCTGCTTTGGTTTCTATGGTCAATAGTGATATCGTTAATTTATTTTATGATGGATTTTCTAACTACAATTTAAGGGCTATTGGATTTTCTGTTTCTTCAAACGGAGTTGATATTGTTGGTGGATTAAAAAAAGTTTTGAAATCGATTGAAAGTATAGCTTTTCAAACTTCAATGAAAGATGATGAAAAAATTACCGCAATAAAAAAATATTTATCCAGCAGCAAAAATATTACTCAAACAACCAGTTTTAAAGCAGTTACCCAAAAAACAACAGAAACAATTAAAGGATTATTTAAAGTGTATCCACGCACGATACCAATCATCATGGAAGATATTTCGCAGAAAATAAATTCATTGGATGATGATGGATTCGCTGCAAGAATAGCTATTGCAATAAATGCAGATGTTATGATTTCCATTTCGAGAAAGGGTATGCTTTATACTGTTGATCCGTTAAAAAACGATAAGGCATTACCATTTTATTGTTATGATACAAGCAGGTCTGCTCCAGCTCCTTTTAAGGAAGCTGGCAGAAAAGAAAGCTTGTCAAAAAAATTGACGGCAGCTAAAAATATGAATGAACATAAAAGATCTATTCCAATGCTGCTTGCGCCATACAACTCTCCAAATACAATATACAATATGTTTGATTCTGACAAAATCAATGACATATGTATAAATGGGGAACTTCCTTTTTTTACTATTTTAATTAATTCAACTGATATTTCGCTTCCAATTGAAAACAGGTTTATTGCCGGCACAATTTTTATTGATAAAAATGCGGCAGTTGCTTTGATGAACAAAAGTAGTTTGCTATCTGTTGGGATTACTTCGGTTGAGGGAGATTTTGATAGAAAAGCAACCGTAGCTATTTTAGATGAAAAGTTAGTAGAGATTGGTAGAGGAGTTACAGACTTTAGTAGTAAGGAGTTACAACAAAAATTAGAATCACATACATCTGTTACTGTGATAAATAGAGGAAAGCTGCGAATTAATGAAAACTATAGCCGGGGCGAAGTATAATGGATTTATTTTTGCAAAGTAAACGAATAGTGATAAAAATAGGAACTTCATCTTTAACATATGAATCAGGGCAACTGAATTATCGTCATATTGAAAATATGACAAATGTTATTTGTGACTTGAAGAATATGGGACATCAAGTAGTTTTGGTTTCATCAGGAGCATCAGGCGTTGGTTTGGGTAAACTAGGACTTACTAAAAAACCGGATACATCTGCTGAGAAACGCGTTTTGGCAGCTTGTGGACAAAGCGGCTTAATGGCAATGTATGAAAGCTTTTTTGGGAGATATCATTGTAAAGTAGCGCAAGTATTGCTTACAAAGTCTGTGATGAATGATCAAGAAAAAGCGAAAAGTATCATTAAGTCGTTTGAAGAAATGTTCAATTATGACGTGTTACCTATTGTTAACGAAAATGATGTGATATCTTCGGATGAATTGAATTCAGATGATATGTTTGGCGATAATGATACACTTTCTGCTCGTGTCGCAGCTCTTATAAAAGCTGATATATTAGTAATTTGGTCAGATATTGATGGATTGTATAACAAAGATCCACGTACCAGCAAAGACGCTAAATTAATATCCGTTGTTTCAAAAGTAACAGATAATATTTACAATATGGCTGGCGGTGCTGGATCTTTGCGGGGAAAAGGCGGGATGCGAACGAAAATTTATGCGGCACGCATTGCTACTGAAGCCGGGGTGGATATGGTTATTGCTAATAGTAGCAGACCAGAGCTTTTATATGATTTGTTTCATGGAAAATCTATAGGTACCTTGTTTAAGGCACAAGCTAATCACATATGATATAAATGTGAAAAGGAGATTGATGCCGGATGCGCTCAAATCCTATAACTGTTTCTATTCTGAATTATAAATGATACCTTGCCCATTTGCAAGCGTTTATTTAGGAAATGGGGATGTTTTTGTCCCCATTTTTTTAATCTCAATCGCCTCTGTATGCATTTTTCATATCTCCGGGTTTTTGACACTTGCAAAATCCTCATAAAATTCTCTAAAGCCAGCCACATCCCCTGGACAATCAAGATCTATCGGGAAGCCAAAAAACGCGGCACAGTTTCTTGATTTGGATGAGAGCGAGTGATAATCTTTATAATAGTCCGATAATTGCCGATATAAAGATGACAATGATAGAAAGGAAGAAAAAAGATGCCAACAACGATAGAAGTTAATAAAAAAAGTGTCGAGGCTCTTTTGGGAAGCGGGAAAACAAAGCCTTTTGTGATTCCGGAGTACCAACGTCCGTATGCATGGACAGATGAGCAGGTGGAGACACTTTTTGAAGATTTGTGGGATTTTACAGCTACAAGCGGTGGCACGGAACGAGAAGGTTCATATTTTCTTGGCAGTGTCGTAGCATATGAAAACGAAAATGGAGAGCAGGAAATTATTGATGGGCAGCAGCGTATTACGTCATTGTTTCTTTTGCTTAGAGCAATTTATACAAAGCTGGCTGCAACGCCTGCGGCAGAGAGAACGCCGGAAGCTAATAATTTTATTGGCAAGATTGAACCGTCTATTTGGAGAACAAACAAGCTGACGGGAACAGTTGATTTTGAAAATATCCTTTTAACATCACGCGTAGTTAATAATGAAGGGAATGGAATACTGCGCTCGATTTTGGAAACGGGTAAAGCAGATGAGAATGCTAAGGATAACTATTCAAAGAATTATAGACATTTTCAGAAATTGTTTGATCAGCATTCTGCAGATAACCCTTTGATGGTATATCAGTTTATTTATGCGTTATTGAATCAGGCGATTCTTCTTCCGATTACAGCGGATACGCAGGATACGGCATTGACGATTTTTTCTACCTTGAACGACAGAGGTTTACCTCTTTCTGATGCAGATATTTTTAAGGCAAAGATTTATAATCAGTTGGAAGGGGATGCAAAGAAAGGCTTTATTGACCGCTGGAAGGATTTAGATGAGCAGGCAGCTGATGCGGATGAGAGTATTCAGCAGCTTTTTTACTACAATATGTTCTATCTTAGGGCTTTGGAGCAGGATACGAAAACAACTACTCCAGGTATCAGAAAATATTATGCAGCGAACAAGTTTGAAAGGCTTTATCAGGAGGGCCTTTTAGATACCTTGTTTGTGATTTTGAATTTGTGGAAGGTTATAAATAAAGGAGAAGAAATCGACAATGAGGCTTGGTCGAAGAATGTTAAAATCAGACAGTCTCTTGATATATTGAACTCTTATCCGAATGAATTTTGGAAGTATCCGGTTGTGATTTATTATATTTGCTATCGGAGTGAAGCGGATTTTGAGCAGAAGTTCGGATTGTTTCTGCATAAACTGTTGATGGAATTGATCACAAAATATCTGCTGATTCCTACAGTCAATGCAGTAAAACAAGATATTTTGAAATTGGATTCGGCGATTGTTTCATCAGATGCGCCGGCCTTTGATTTTAAGGATATCGATACCAGCCAGTTAGAAGCGAATATCCAGAATCCGAATAGAAAAGTTGTGCGTATGCTGCTGAAGGCATTAGCATATGAGCAGCAGGACGGGCTTCTTCCGGCACGTTGGGAGATTGAACATATTTTTCCTCTGAAATGGCAGACAAATTACTTCCCTGATGTACCAGACGAAGCCATCAAGGAGAAAATTGAGCATATTGGCAACAAGCTTCCATTTGAAAAGAAGCTGAACATCGTTGCGGGCAACGGATACTTTGGGAAAAAGAAGAAGGAATATACGGCTTCGAAGATTGCCATTACAAAGGCAATGGGTACATCTGAAATCACGGAATGGGATATAGATTCTATTATGAAGAGGGATATCCGTGTTTCTGATACTATGATAGCCTTACTGGATCAATGGAAGAATGATTACGCAAATGTTTCAGCTGTTCCAGCTGCAGAAGGAAAACCGTCGGAAGAAGATTTAGCCCGCATCGAAGAATTTAAGAAAAAGGGCTGGATCTAAGATGAAACCGATTCGGATCAATTACCAGTTGTCATATCCCCAAACACTGTGCTATAATCTGTTTATCAAAGTACAAACGAGGTGCGATTATGAAATTTTCATACTTAGAAGACTGCCACAAGACGTGGCGTGAGATCCTGGTAATTGGCAGAACGATCGAGCGGGACGGGGAGAAATACCATTTGATCGGTATGACCTTATCCGATACGGCAAATATTTACATATTAGAACCATATAAAGAATCTGATCATATTACAAAGAAAAGAAAGGGCATTCTCAACCACAGGCGGGTTCTGAAAGAGCGGGAGGACCCGGTGTTTTCCTATCTGCAGTGCAGTGAATTTGCGTTTGGCGATGAAAAACTGCAGACGCAGGGCGGGACAGGCAGCCCTTTAAAGTATGGGCTGGATGATTATGGGAATTACCAATTGTTTTTTGACATGCTAAGCGCCGGATGGAAGGTGCCCGAATGGCTGCGGGATGCGGACTGGGACGGCCTGCAGCTGGTGACGCTGCGGGCAGAGGCGGATCACCTGCCGCGGTATTCCGAGGATCTGCCGATTACCATAACGCACCGTCCGGATGCGGTTGCGCATATTATTGAAAAGCCTGTGATTTTGCATGTGGGAAAGGCCTGTTCGCTTTCTTTTACGGATCATATGAAAGAAACGGTATGGTGCCATGTGAACCAGGTTACTTTGATAGATGTATGGAAGCAGGCCGAAGAACGGTTCCGGGATCCGGCGCTTGCAGATAAATTTACACCAGAACAGATTGCCCAGGCTGAAAAAATGTCTGAGGAGGTTTTTGCGCAGGAGTGTCCGAGGGGGATGTATTATATCGGTGTGGAATATGAATGCACCAAAGACGTGGGGCTGATGTTTTATTCGGAACAATTTTTAAAGTCCCGCATCCAGCCGTCTTCGGGAAGTGTTTTCCTGGTCGGGGCCTTTCTTAAACCGGATCAGAAGAACGGTGTACATGGTCTTCCGCTGAAAGGCTGCGTGATTCAGACACCGGTACCCGAAGGCACTGCTTCCCTCCGTGCGGAGCTGTTTTGTTATCACGAAAAAGTCAGTGACTGGACGGAGACGGTTTAGATAAAATGTAAAATGAAAATTATCCAAGAAAATGTTTGAAAAACCCCCGCCCATAGAGTATACTATAAACCATGCAGGCAAGGGCCTCCTCGCCCCTGCCGCTTGGACTATAAAAAGACTGATTGTGGAAAATAACAAGCAAAACACTTGAAAGGAGAAGAACAATTTATGCAGGTAACAATTTCAGATTCGATCAAATATATCGGTGTAGACGATAAAGATCTTGACTTGTTTGAGAGCCAGTATGTCGTACCTGAAGGGGTAACATACAACTCTTATCTGATCTTAGATGAAAAAACAGCGCTGATGGATACCGTGGACGCCAGAGGTATGGAAGAATGGGAGCAAAACTTAAAGGCTGCCTTAAATGGCCGCAAGCTGGATTTTCTTGTAATCTCCCATCTGGAGCCGGACCATGCAGGGAGCATCGGCAGGCTGCTGGAATTGTATCCCGATGTAGTGCTTGTCGGTAATGCAAAAACGTTTCAGATGCTGCCGCAGTTTTTTGATATTCAGCTGGATGACCGTTCTATCGTTGTGAAGGAAGGGGACAGCCTGCCGCTTGGATCACATACATTGAATTTTTATATGGCGCCGATGGTGCATTGGCCGGAAGTCATGGTTACTTATGAAAGCAGCGAGAAAATCCTGTTCTCCGCGGACGGATTCGGTAAATTCGGCGCGATGGATGCCGAGGATGATGAGGGCTGGGCTTGTGAAGCAAGAAGATATTATTTTAATATTGTAGGAAGATATGGCACATCGGTGCAGGCGCTGTTAAAGAAGGCGGCGAAGCTGGATATCGCTATGATCTGCCCGCTGCATGGTCCGATTTTAAATGAAAATTTGGACTATTATATCGGGCTGTATGATACATGGAGCAGCTACAAGCCGGAAAATAAAGGCGTACTGGTCGCTTATGCGTCGATTCACGGCAATACGGCAAAGGCAGCGAAAAAGCTCGCGCAGATGCTGCGGGAAAAGGGCGTGGAAAAAGTCGTTGTCAGTGACTTGGCGCGGGAAGATATGGCGGAAGTGATTGAGGATGCGTTCCGCTATGACCGTATGGTGCTGGCGGCTGCAAGCTATGACGGCGGTGTATTCCCTTGTATGCAGGATTTCTTAAGCCATCTGCAGAGTAAGGCTTATCAGAAACGGACTGTCGGCATTTTGGAGAATGGTTCCTGGGGGCCTACAGCCGGACGGACGATGAAGGCTATGCTGGAAACGATGAAAAATGTTTCGATTGTGGAGCCGCTTGTTACGATTAAGTCTACATTAAAAGAGGAAAATATGGCGGATCTGGAAGCGTTGGCGGATGCGATCGTGGACGCAGGAGTATAAATCTGCAAACACAGTGCAGCGGATGGCCGGACGGTTACCATCTGTAGCACGGTGCAGCGGATGGCCGGACGGTTAGCATTTGCAGCACAGGGCCGGACGGTTACCGTCTGTAACCATCTGCGGACAGAGCGTGATATAGGGGGCTGGGCTTGTGCGGCAGCCCTCTTTTGCAGTTCGGGCATGTCGGATCAGATTTGCAGTTCGGGCATAGCGGATCAGATTCGCAGTTCGGGCATGTCGGATCAGATTTACAGTTAAGGCATGGTGGATCAAATGAAACGGATTTCGCTGGATGAAATCGAACAAAATATGGACGGCGCCTCGTATGAACAGCTGAGCCGTTTCGTTTACGGACAGGTGGAAAGCGGCAGGTTCAAGCCGGTCAAGGCATCCGGTACAAACGGCAAAAAACCGGCGCTTTATATGCAATACTGGATTGTGGACCAGACACCGAAGCCGGATTACGGCTTGTATGAAGAGGAGCTTAAATTCGGGCTGAGTACCCGGATTTGTACGGATTATTATCTGCGCCATCTGGACCGGTATGCGCAGGACCGGGAGTGGGTGCTGCAGCTAAGCGGGTATTTGCTTGGGACGCAGGAGCCGGAAGCGGCAGTGCCGGTGTCGAAAAATGAACGCAGCTTTCAGATCTGGGGACGGGAAAAGTTCCTGCAGCTGGAGCAGGGAAAGAAAATCTTAAAACGCTGCGGGGTGGATGCCTCCCAGCTTTCTTTTTATGAAACGTCGGAACCGCTTCCTTACTATAGCAGTCATCGGCAGATACCGCAGAATCTGCTGATTTTGGAAAATAAAGATACCTTTTACAGTATGCGGCGCCATCTGCTGGAGCAGGGCCGGGAGGCAAAGATTCTGGGTGTTCCGTTCGGGACTTTGATCTATGGCGCGGGAAAAGGGATTTTGCGGTCGTTTCAGGATTTTTCTTTTTGTGTGGAGCCTTATATGCGGGCGCCGGAGAACCGGATTTTTTATTTCGGGGATCTGGATTATGAAGGCATCGGTATTTTTGAACGGCTGGCGGAGATGTTTGAGACGGAAATACAGCAAGGGTATATCCAGCCGTTTACGCAGGCGTATGAAAAAATGCTGTGCAAAGCCCGGGCGGTCCGGGAGCTTCCGCTGACGAAGGAAAGGCAGAACCGCAGCCTGTCCGGCCGTTTTTTTGCCTGCTTTTGCCAGGAGAGCGTCCTGCGGATGCGGGCAGTGCTGGAAAGCGGGCATTATATTCCGCAGGAGATTTTAAATATCGCAGATTTTAGCCAGGAGGCAGCATGCAGTATGAATTTTTAAAGCAATTTCCGAAACGGATGAAACATGTGGGCCTGTATGCCCTGTTATTTGGCAACAGCGGCCAGAAGGCGATCTGGAAACAGTATGGTTTTGAAAGCGCGGACAGCCAGCTGAACCTGATCTTTGCGGTGATGCTGTACCTGATGGAGCAGTCGTTAAAAGAAGAAACATGTATGATGGACGATATCGGGGCTTATATCGATACGCTGAATACCGCTTATTTTGAAAAATCCATGTCTTATGAGGACTGCCGCAGGCTGGGGGATTTTATCGTAAATGCGGTGCTGTCCAACGACGGCCGTCCGATGTATTTTACCGGGTATGATTTTGAAAGCCATACCTGGCAGCGGATACACATCAGCTATGTCGCGAACCGGATTATTTACCTGGATACGGAGGTGAAACGAACTTCTTATTATCTGACCGACGACGGATATAACCTGCTGCTCGGTACGCTGGAAATCGAAAATAATATGAAGCTGACGATTCATGAGATGATCTTTAAGATGCATCTGGAAAAACAAAGTTATGATAAAGCGGTCGATGAAGTGAAGCATGTATTTAACCTTCTGAGAATCCAGCTGCAGAAAATCCAGGAAGCGATGGGCAGAATCCGCAGGAACGCGCTGAACTATTCCGTCACGGATTACCAGCAGATCCTGGAGGAAAATATGGACACGATCCGGAATACAAGGAAGCAGTTCTTAGAATACCGCGACCTGGTAAAGACAAGGGCCGCGCAGATGGAAGAGGAGCATATCCATATACAAAAGCTGGAGCCAAAGGAAGAAGAAAACCTGGGCAATCTGCGGATCATTGAAGGCTACTTGAACCGTGCGATTGATGAGCATCAGAAAATCCTCCATCAGCATCTGGACTTAAAAGCGCTGTACACCAAAGAGCTGGAGGAGCTTTCGCAGATGTCTTTGATCCAGCGCTTTTCCCTGCGCAGTGAGCTGTTTGACCGGGTTCTGGAAGATCCGCGCGCGCTTGCGGGTATGGAGGAGTTTTTCCGTCCGCTGTTTCTGCGCGGGCCGGACAAAATCTATAACCTGAACCAGGCGCTGGAGCCGCAGCATACCATCCGCAAAAAGCGGGAGGAGGACAGCCAGGAGCAGATTGACTTTGACGAACAGGAGTGGCAGCGCCAGCAGGAACAGCAGCGCGTACAAAAAATGGAAAAATACCGGGGCTGCCTGCGGTATCTGCTGGAACGGCTGCTTGTGTACGGCGAGTTTACGCTGTCGGACTGCAGGGATGATACGAAAGAGCATCCCCAACAGCTCAAGCAGCTGGTTCCGAATGTGGAAATCTTTAAAGAGGTTATGGTGGAGCTGATCAAAAGCAGGGAAATTGATATCCCCGCATTGCAGAAGGAACGCAGCGAGTTTATCCAGGAGGACTCCGGCGGATTCCGCCTGCATGAGATGCTGCTGCAGCTGCTGGAGGAGGCAGAGGAAAGCGGCGGCAGGAAAATCAGCCGGATCGGGGTGACCAGGGCGGCAGAGGCAGAAACGGTTGTATTTGAAGGGGTCTTTGATGAAATGGGGCAGGAGAAGGCGATCAGGTGCTCGCAGCTGCATTTTTGGGCAAAACAGGTATAAATCGGCGTCAGGGCATTGCGGATCAGCCGATCGGACAGCAGCAAACAGGGAAAGGATCAATATATAGAAAGGAACCAGCGCGTATGGCATATGAGATGGAAGAAATCCGCACCAGCCAGGAAATTTTTTATTTTCTGCTGGAACACCACGAGATCCGGGAGGAAACAGAGGGCAGGCTGTATCAGGCATATGCGGAAAACGAGCAGATCCAGAATCTGGTCAAATCGCAGGGCGAGGCGGCATACAGCAATATTGAACGTTACGGGGATGTGATTTACCTGATACCGCAGGAAGAAAACAATTTTCTCGGATTTTCCAAGGCACAGTTAAAGGCAGCGCTGTGCAAATCCGGCGCAACAGACCGGGATTATTTTTTGTCGCAGTTTGTCGTCTTAACGTTATTGACAGAGTTTTACGACGGACAGGGGAGCAGCAGCAAATCGAGGGATTTCCTGCGCGTCGGGGAGCTGCAGAACCGTATCAGCGCTTATTTGAAGGCGGGCGCGGAAAGCAGCGGGGATGAGGACGGGCAGGAGCATGGGCTGGCTTTTGCAAATATGTATGAAGCGTATGAGGCTCTGCGTTCGGATGAGAAAGGTTCCCGGGCGAAGACGACGAAAGAGGGGTTTTTGCACCATATTTTAAAGTTTCTGGAAAAACAGGGGCTGGTCGATTATGTCGAAGAGGATGAGATGATCCAGACGACGAAAAAGCTGGACAGCTTTATGGACTGGAACCTGCTGAACCAGAACCATTATGTGCGGGTGAAGCGGGTGCTGGGCCTTGTATAAATGGATAGAGAGAATGCGTGGAAAATATAAATTTGACAGGGAGCGGACAGAGAGAATGAGCGGAAACTATGAATTTGATATAGAATATGAGGTGCGGGCATGAGCCGGATCCACGCGGTACGCCTGATCAATCTGAACTATAATAACAACGCCATACGCATCAGCGACGAGACGTTCCAGATGAACGGCGAAAGCACGCTGCTGTCCATGCGCAACGGCGGCGGGAAATCGGTGCTGGTGCAGATGATGATGGCGCCGTTTGTGCATAAGCGTTACCGGGATGCCAAGGAGCGGCCGTTTGAGAGTTATTTTACCACGGCAAAGCCGACGTTCATCCTGATCGAATGGTCGCTGGACCATGGGGCGGGTTATGTGACGGTAGGGATGATGGTGCGCAGGCGCCAGGAAATCAGCGCGGAGACGAACGAAGAGCTGGAAATCATCCAGTTTATCAGTGAATACCAGTCACCCTGCCCATACGATATCCATCACCTTGCGGTTGTGGAAAAGCGGAAAAAAGAGCTGTCGTTAAAAAGCTTTTCTGCGTGCAGACAGCTGTTTGACAGTTATAAAAAAGACCCCTCAGTGAAGTTTTTCAGTTACGATATGAATAACAGCGCGCAGTCCAGACAATATTTTGACAAGCTGATGGAATATCAGATCAACTACAAGGAATGGGAAACCGTTATTAAAAAGGTGAATCTGAAAGAGTCCGGCCTGTCGGATCTGTTTGCGGACTGCAGGGACGAGAAGGGGCTGGCTGAGAAATGGCTGCTGGATGCGGTAGCAAGCAAGCTGAATAAAGACAAGGACCGGATGAAGGAGTTTTGCGGCATTGCGGAAAAGTATGTCTGCCAGTACAAAGACAACAAATCCAAAATCCAGCGCAGGGATATCATCCGCCAGTTTTCGCGGCAGGCGCAGGGAGTAATACAGGCAGCGCGCAATTACGAAGCCGTGGAGCAGAGCCTGCAGCTGCGCCAGGAGCAGATCGGCTTGTTTTTGTGGCAGCTTCGGGCAGCCAGGGACCATGCCGGGGCAGCATGTGAAAGGATCCGCGAAGAGGCCGGCAAGGCGCTGGAAAAAACCAGGCATCTGAAATACCAGCAGATTTCCAAAGCGGTCTATGAAGCGATGGAAGCGGAACGGTCCTGCCTGGCCGAACGGGAGATGATCCAGCTGGAGCGGGACGAAAAAGAACACGCATATGAACAGACAAAGCATACGCTGCATCTTTTAGACTGCGCCAGGCAGCAGGCGGAGCTCAAGGAACAGGAAACGCAGCGCGAGCAGTACGAACAGCAGCTGGCCGTCCTGAATCAAAAAGAGCAGGACTTCGGCGAGGAGCGTAACAATCTCGGATATACTCTGCGCCTTTCTTATGAAACAGCGTGCAGGCAGAAGGAAGCATCAGCGGTGCAGCTGGAGGAAGCGCTTTGCCGCATACGGGAGCAGATCGCCGCTGAAGAAGAAAAAATGGAAACCTGCCGTGCGGCGGCACTGCGCCTGTGTACATCCATCGGCAGCATTCAGGCCGCGATCCGGGAGTACGACGCAAGGGAGGAAGCATATAACAAACGCTACGCGCCCGGATTTGTCCGTAATATTCTCGGCGAATACGAGCCAGCGGCGCTGGAACTGCGGCTGCAGGAATATGAAAAGGAATGGGACGGCCTGAAAAAAGCATATCTGGATATGCAAAAGGAAGCAGAGGAAGGCAGCTGGGCGCAGAAAGAACAGGAGCGTAACCTGGAAGACACCAGAATCAGGAAGATGCGTAAAGAAAGCGAACTGGAACATGCCGAAGAAGTCTGCCGCATGCAGGAACAGGAGCTGCAGGAGCGGCGAAAGCTCCTGCGTTATTTCGGGCTGGAGGATACCGTGTTATATGACCGGGAAAAAATCCTGCACGCGGCGCAGCGGCGGCTGTCCGAAACCGAATGGGCCAGGCGCCGGCTGGAAAAAGAAGAAGACCAGCTGGAAAAGGAATACGAACGGCTGACCCAGGGCAGGGTGCTGGAACTGCCGCAGGCATTTGAAAAGCTGCTGGAAGAGCTTGGCATCACGCCCGTCTTCGGGATGGAATGGCTGAAAAAGAACCAGTATTCCGAACAGGAAAATTTACAGTTTGTCCGCAGCTATCCGTTTCTGCCGTATGCACTGCTCATTTCCGGACGGGATCTGCAGCGCCTGCGGCAGCTGACACAAAGCGGCAGCCGTCCGTTCACATCCTTTCCGATTCCGCTGATGATCCGGGAACAGTTAGAGCGCCGCGAAGTCCGGGAAGGCTGTCCGGTGGTGGAGCTTGGAGAAGTCAGCTTTTATATGCTGTTTAACGAGCATCTGCTGAATGAAGAAAAATTAAAGCAGATGGCAGCGCAAAAAGAACAGGAAATCGCAAAAAAGAAAGAGCAGATCCAAGTACGCCGGGAAGAATATGAATCCTATTTTGAGAAAAAAGAACAGCTGCGCAGCCAGACCGTAACGAAAGAACTCCGGGAACAGGCGCAGCAAACGCGCGGGCAGCTTGCAGACGAGCTGGAAGCGTTCACACAGGACATCCGCACGCAAAAAGAAGAAGCAGACCTGCTGGCCGGCAGGCTGCACAAGCTCCAGCGCCGGATCCAGGAAAATGTCAGGCGCCAAAGCGACCAGCAGCACAGACTGGAGGACCTGAAAGAGCTGGCACAGGCATACCATACGTATCTGCAGGACAGACAGCGCCTGGAGACACAGCAGCAAGAGCTGAACATGGCCAGAGAACGGGAGAAGCTTGCAGGAAACACAGCAAGGAAGCTTACCGAACGCGCCAAAAAGCAGGAAATCGGACTGGAACACGAAAAGCGCCTGGCAGATGAACTCGCGCAAAAAGCCGCATCCTATGACAGATACCGGCAGGCACAGCAGATAGAAGGCAGCATAGAGGACTTAGAAAACCGCTATCAGGCGATTACCAGCCAGATCTCCCTGCGCCAGCAGGAAATCGAGCGGCTGCTGCAGGGCATACAGGAAAAAGAACGCAGAATCCAGCGGGAACTGCAAAGACGGCAAAAGAAATACCAGCTGTCTGACGGGGAATGGAACCAGACCGTATACGACGCAAAAGCAGAAGAATACCACGAACAGCTACTGACCATACAGGAGCAGCAGTATGAGCAGAAAAAAGCACAGTGGAACGAGGCAGATAAGCAGGCAGCCCTGGCAGCCCAGCGCCTGGAGCAGCACAGACAGATCCTGCTTGACACCTGCCATCAAACACATCCGCTACCCAAAGAAGAAATCCAGCCGGCAGACTTCGAAGCCGAGCTCGAAAAACAGGAACGCCAGCGCCTGGAACTGGAGCAGCAAGAACAAACACAGAAACAACGGATCGCATGGTATGAGGAAAACCTGACAGCGCTCGCAGAACATGCGCAGCTGATACCGGAGCAGGAAGCGCAGCTGTGGGAAATCATAGCACACGCGCTGGAAGACGGTACGATCCTGTCCAAAGAGGAACAGCGCATCTGGGAGGGCATCCAAAGGCAGGCGAAGGCATCCGGTGCAGAGGCACAGGCAGAGGATGAACTGGAGCAGAAATTAAGCGAAACCATACAGCATACCTGCGAACTGCAGATGATAACGGCTCTCCAGGCAGCCGTAGAACGCTTATCCGGGGAAGAACTGCGCCGTAAAAAAGGGATGCTGGTACGCGACTACAACCATTGCCTGGCACAAAGGCAAAAACAGAAAGACCAGCTGACAGGGCTTTTAAATCAGATGGCACGCGAAGAGATATTTGCAGAAGACTTTTACCGCAAGCCAATCGAAGCGATGCTGACCCTGACCGATCACGCCGGGCAGGTGCTGCGCCAGCTCCATACAACACTGCAGTCATATGAAAGCCTGATGGAAAAAATCCAGGTAGATCTTGCCGTCATTGAGGAAGAAAAAGCAAGGATCGTGGAACTGCTGGGGGAATACGTACAGGAAGTACACCAAAACCTCGGGCGCATCGACCAGAACTCCACCATTCCGGTAAGGGACAAATCCATAAAAATGCTGAAAATCACGTTACCCGACTGGTCAGAAAACGCGAAGCTGTACGAGGCAAGGCTTCTGGACTTTATGGACGAAACGACACAAAAAGGAATCGCACTGCTGGAACAAAATGAGAACGCACAGGAATATCTCGGCACCCGCATGACGACAAAAAACCTATATGATATGGTCGTCGGCATTGAAAACATACAGATCCGCCTGTATAAAATCGAAGAACAGCGTGAATACCCGATCACCTGGTCGCAGGTAGCACGCAATTCCGGCGGCGAAGGATTTTTATCCGCCTTTATTATCCTCTCCAGCCTGCTGTATTATATGCGCAGGGACGATTCCGATCTGTTCGCAGAGCGCAACGAGGGAAAAGTGCTGCTGATGGACAATCCGTTTGCACAGACAAACGCAGCCCATTTGCTGCGGCCGCTGATGGATATGGCGAAAAAGACGAATACACAGCTGATCTGCCTGTCCGGCCTTGGCGGGGAATCGATTTATAACCGGTTTGATAATATTTATGTATTGAACCTGATTGCGGCGAATTTAAGCAGCGGGACACAGTATGTCAAGGCGGAGCATTTGCGGGGGGATGCGGCTGAGACGGTGCTTGTATCGCAGATTGAAGTGGTGGGGCAGCAGGAGTTGGTGTTTTAACCGGAGCGGGGCGGACCGGGCCGGACGCCGGAGGAGGGGGCGGGGGCCTGGATTTCGGCTCCTATTCCAGAATGTTAAGAATCCCTAAGTATTCTGCATTTA
>CANOET010000056.1 GCA_947564835.1 uncultured Eubacterium sp.
TTCTGGAATAGGAGCCGGAAGCCAGGCCCTTTCCCCCTCATCCGGCGTCCGCACACCCACAAAAAAACGCAACCCAATGTCAATTCTGTCTCCCAAAGTCGTCCGGCCAGTCACATCCTCCATCTAACCAGCATCTTTCAGAAGTCCAAAAAAATCCTTGACATATAGCCTACACAGTGTTATCCTAATATCAGCCCACAAAATGTAGGCATAACACCAGACACAGAACAGGAAGGAGGTGGCAGAGATGATTCAACAAGTATCCGATTCCGAACTGCAGCTTTTAAAAATGATCTGGTCCAATGGAGGAACAGCTTTCTATGCCCGGATTATGGAAGATTTGGCAGCGGCAGGGTGTACATGGAAGAAAAATACAGTGATTACGCTTTTATCCAGGCTGTCAGACAAAGGACTGGTCAAGGCCAATAAAATCGGGCGCCGTAATGAATATGAGGCTGTCGTATCCGAAGAAGATTATCAGGCTGCACAGACGCAGACGTTATTGAACAAGCTTTATGAAGGGAATGCAAAAGGGCTTGTCTGCACGCTGATTCGAAGGGATATGCTTTCAGAGGGAGATTATGAGGAACTGAAACATTTTTGGGAAGGCGGGGATGAAAAACGATGAGCCATATACTGATTTTATTTTTGTCCATGTCGTTTTCCGGTTCTCTGCTGATTGTTTTGCTGTTTTTCCTGCGGCCGCTGTATCAAAAGAGAACGTCCAGACGGTGGCAGTATTATGTCTGGCTGATTGTGATTGCCCGTCTTCTGCTGCCGTTTTCACCTGAAAAAAACCTTACCGGGGTATTGGCGCAGCGGGCCGGACAGATGTTTTTAGAAGGCTCTGCGGGCCGGATTTTGGAGGATGGTCTTTTCATGCAGCCGGGACAGACTGTGGAAGGAAATGGACTGGCAGGTGCAGGGGGCTATCCTGCCGGACAGGAAAGCAGTGCTATTGCATATGGAAGCAGCCCTGCCGGCGATCAGGAAAGCCAGGCTGCACAAGACCAGAGGTCTGCTTTACCAGGAACAGAGATGCTTCTGTATGTTGGTATGGCATGGATTGGAATCGCAGTGTTGTTATGGGTACGGAAAATAACGGCTTATCAGGGGTTTTTGCATTTCGTGAAGGCAGGGCGGGAAGAGGTCGCAGATACAAGGCGCTTGGACCAGCTGGCGCAAATGGGGGAATATGTCGGTGTCAGGCGGCCTGTGGAGCTTTATGTAAACAGGCTTGTGTCCTCGCCGATGCTGATTGGCTTGTTCCGCCCTTGGATTGTGCTTCCGTCAGCGGATTTGTCTGATACGGAATTTAAGTATACGGTATGGCATGAGCTGGTGCATGAGAAACATCTGGATATGCTTTATAAGTGGCTGATGCAGGCCACGGTCTGCCTGCACTGGTTCAATCCGCTCGTGCGGCTGATGGGACGCGAACTGGAGCGTGCCTGTGAGCTGGCCTGTGATGAAGCAGTCATCTGCGGGCTTGATGCGCGTGGGCGGCAGGATTACGGAGATACCTTGCTCCATGCATTTGAAACAGGGGGCAGTTATCAGCATTCCTCTACATCCATAATGCTGAGTAAGGGAGCAGCACAATTAAAAGAAAGGCTGGGTGCTATTATGAAATATCAAAGAAAATCAAAATTTGCGGTTTTGTTATCCGCGTTGCTTACGGTAACTCTTCTGTGCGGTGCAGCGGCGGCTGGTGCGGCCGTTCCGGCAAAAGCGTCTTCAAAGCAGGCAAAAAATTCGGTATCTGCGATAGATACCGCTGTTTCGGATGAAAATGCAGCAGATCCAAAGACGGAAGCAGCTGCTGCAAGAAAGAAATCTAACATAGATGCTTCCGTACAGGTAAAAGCCTGTTATCAGGACAAAAATCTTGCAGCATTTGGAGAAGCGTTTTCCAGGCTGGATGCATCCAGTCAGAAAGCATGGATGAAAAAAATATACAAAGACGGCGAAACTGCATTTTTCTCCGTCAGCCTGAAACAGCTGGACGGGGACAGCCCTTTGCCGGAGTTGTTTGCCAATACAGCATATGAGGATAACAGCATCAGCTTTTTTTCCGTATTGGCCCGTGAGTTTATGAACCGTAAAACGCTAAAATCCTGGCTG
Source organism: uncultured Eubacterium sp. (assembly GCA_947564835.1). Lineage (GTDB taxonomy): Bacteria > Bacillota > Clostridia > Lachnospirales > Lachnospiraceae > Eubacterium_J. The sequence continues at coordinate 2,125 of CANOET010000056.1, forward strand.
GAAAAAGCCGTGAAAGATCATCGGAATACATTTCAGAAGGTACTGATGGAAGCGCTGGATCTGGATTCGCAGCTGGAAGAAAAGTGCCGCGCGGAATATCAAAAGTATGGAATTACATTAAAAGGAGAGTCCTACTATTATCAAGGAAAATTGGTCAATGTTTTTTTGGATCTGCAAAACGAAAGTTTTTATACGTTATCTTTGAATCCTAAAGGGACTGTGAATGTAAAAGTTACAAGGGATGCAGACGGCAATATTCTAAGCGCAGAACAGATCAGTGATACGCAGGCCAGGGAACTGCTTGCAAAGCAGAAAAAACGCATTGACGTTAACTGGTTTGATAAGTTGGATGAGCTTGATAAACTGGATGAGCTTGATAAACTGGATGAGCTTGATAAACTGGATGAGCTTGATAAACTGGATGAACTTCTTGATAAGCTGGATGAGTTTGATAAACTGGATAAAGCCGATTCATTGTGGGATGAGCTGACAAAGGCTGGCGGAGTTAAAATTACAGTGCCTGTAAACGTAAAAAAGGTCAAAGATGGAGAATTTATCTGGCTTGGTACCTGCGAACTGGACGAAAATGACAAAATATTTTATCATGTATCAGCAAAAACCGGAAAACGGCTGGACGTTGGATTTGCAAAGCCGGGGAATAAAAATCCTGATGTGACTTATCATATGATATCTAATCGGAGAACAGATGGAAAACTGAAAGTTGTAAGCGCCGGCGTCTGGGAAAAGCCGTTAAAGCCTGGAACTTACAAGCTGTTTCTCCATACGCGGGGATCAGAGCTGTCAAAGGTGACGGGAACTGTGGTTATTGTAAAAGCAGGGAAAGCATAAAGGCTTCTTGGATGATTCTGCTTTGAAAGATATCCCTGGTGTGGTAAGTATCAGCTTGAACGCAGAAGGCTCTGATTCCGGTAGGTATATCAGTACGTGACATGGGTTTAACGGTGGGGCTTGTTATTATCTGATTGTACGATGGATTCGATATCTCTGCCGCTATAGACAATACGGATGATCGTGACGCAAAGATGATCAGAATCAATAAAGTAGAAAATTACAAAGTTATCTACTGGTACTTTATGCATTTTCATATTTTGCCAGGGTTTCCAGTCAACAATGGGAAATCGGGCGGGCATAAAATCAAGCGAACGGATTTCTTTTCGGATTCGATTTACTTGATTTTTTGCAGTATCTGGGGCTAAGAGTTCAAATGCAATATAAGAATAAATATCTTTTAAGTCATCTGCTGCTTGTGGAGAGTAGATGACTTTGTATTGCTCGCTCATATACCAAACTCCTTCATTAGTTCGGCATCGACTTCATCAGCGGTGAGACTACCGGACTTTAAGGATTCGATGCCTTTCATAAGTTCAAGATCAAGTTCGTCACGGCTCATGCCGCCAATGGCAGTCGGTTTTCTTGAAGGCAATTGTAATTTCAGAGGCATTCCTCTTGTGAGGACGATTTGACTGTAAAGCATCTGAATCGCACTGGAAGGAGAAATTCCTAACTGCTGAAGAATATTTTCAGCGCTTTCCTTTAAATCGGTATCAATGCGGGCATAGACAGCTGTTGTGTTTGCCATAATGATCACACTCCTTTATTGATATTATATCCACTAATGCAGAAAAATGCAAGCAAATACAAGCAAATGGACGCAGATAATTTTTGTTGGTAGTAGCAATTCAGACCAGGGGTTAGATTGCTTGTTCTGGGGGAGTGGATATGCGGACGCCGGATGAGGGGGAAAGGGCCTGGCTTCCAGCTGGTTTTCACCCGCTTTACATGAAACGCAAATTCAGGTCTTGTAAGCCTGCAAAATTTACCATTTTATCTTTCTGCCCGTAACAAAATATGATATACTAAAAAAAACTGCAAATACAGCTCCATAACACCTATTGGGGAATTTGCGGCGGAATTGATTTTTCAAATACGCTTTCGGTCAGCGGTTACAGATGGAGGTGGAAGTAATGAGAAAAGCGTTACCGGTTGGTGTCGAAGATTTCGAGGATATCAGGAACACAGGTTACTATTATGTAGATAAAACTATGTTTATGAAAGACATGCTGGACTTAAAAGGAAAGGTAAATTTGTTTCTGCGTCCAAGGAGATTTGGCAAGACACTGAACTTAAGCATGCTCAGATATTTTTTTGAGGATACCCAAGATAAGAAGAAAAATGAAGAGCATAAAGAGCTTTTTCATGGTTTAAAAATTATGGCCGAAGGCAAAGAATATACAAAACATATGGGAAAGTATCCGGTTATTAATCTGACGCTGAAATCAGCGAAGCAGCCAACCTTTGCATTGGCTTACCGCAAGATCAAAAAAGCGATCGCTGACGAATTTCAGCGGCATCAGTTTCTGCTGGAAAATGATACCTTGGGGGAAGAGGATAAAAAACTGTTTCAGAAAATTGCCAGCCGGGAGGCGGGTTATGAGGATGATTCTGCAGCTTTAGAGTTTCTAAGTAAATGTCTTTTTAAGGCAACAGGCAAAAAGGCAGTGATCCTTATAGATGAATATGATGTGCCGTTAGAGAATGCGTATTTTAGAGGATTTTATGAGAAAATGGCAGATTTTATGCGGTCATTTTTTGAGTCAGCGCTTAAGACGAATGACGGGCTGCAGTTTGCTGTTATTACCGGGTGCCTGCGGATTTCAAAAGAGCGTATTTTTACTGGGCTGAATCATCTGAATATCATTTCTGTGCTTGATCAGACATACAGCGAATATTTTGGATTTACAGAACAGGAAGTGCTGCAGATGATGGCCTATTATCAATCGCAACGCCGTTTTCTGACGATGAAAGAGTGGTATGACGGATATCTGTTTGGCAATACAGAAGTTTATAATCCGTGGAGTGTGATCAAGTTTTTGTATGACTTATATGCAGATGCGGATGCATTTCCCCGTCCTTATTGTATTAACACCAGTTCTAATGAGATAATAAAAGATTTGATTGCCAGGGCAGATCTGGAAACAAAGGGTGAGATTGAGAAGCTCTTAGAGGGAAAGGCCTTAGATATTCAGGTACATGAAGAGGTAACTTATGAGGATATGTACCGCCATGGAGAAAATTTATGGAATTTCCTTTATTTTACAGGATATCTGACGAAAGAATGCGAATATTTGAGCGGGAAATATGGAAGGGTATCGGAGGATTGATTGTTATGGGATATCGTTTTACCGGAAGGATTGTGAAGTGCGGTTTGGGAAATCTTAAGAATGAATAGTGGATCTGTGGTAACCAGAAATTGACTTCCTTCCTAAATAAGGTTATAATAGATCATATTTCAACGATAATGCGAGGAGGTTTTATGTTACACAGAGGAAAGAAAGCTAAGGAACCAACGATGCAAAACAACAGCCTTAGCAAAAAGATCATTTCAAAAATGGCGTTCATCACAGCAGGTATTTTTCTGCTGACCATTTTGATGTCTGCTTTTCTTGCAGCACGTTCCTTAATCAAGGCGAACCGGGAGAAGCTCTCCGCGGTGGCTTATGAAAATGCATTTTTAGTTTCCAATCATATCGAAAATGCATACGGTAAGGTAGTCGGGTTTGCCGGCGCCCTGCGCAATATTTCCAAACTGGACCCGAAAGAACAAAGGGATGCGATTGACACCGCGCTTGTCGGCATGCTGGAAAGCGGCGGCGGGTATCCGACGGCGTTTGCTTATTTTGAGCAGAATGCGATTGCAGATGCAAACGGGGATCCGTACAGCGTCTATCAGAGGGATATTGCATACGAATCGGTCGTGTATTTAAATGAGGAACAGACCGGGTATGTGTTTGAAAAGCACGAGGACGCTTTTGACAACTATACGAAAGAATATTATATGCAGATAAAAGAATCCGGACAGCCCTATGTTATGGAGCCTTATATTTATGAGCTGATGGGGAAGAATATTATGATGATCAGCATTATCGCGCCGGTGTTCGATGCGGAAGGAAATTTCCTTGGCGTGACGGGTGTAGATGTGGGGCTGGATGATATGCAGGAACAGCTTTTGGTCAGTACGGATTATAAGAGCGCCCACCTGGCGGCGCTTGCAGCGGATGGGACGGTGCTGGTGGATTCTGCAGGGGACGGTAAAATAGGGCAGACCGCTTCGGAGGCGGGATATGGCCAGCTGGCGGATTATGCGCAGAAAATCCGTTCCATGCCGGAGGGTACCTATGAAAACAGCCGGTCTTTGATCAAAAGCGGCAGGAATTTCGGTACAGGTAAACGGGGCATGACTGTTACCATTCCGCTGACGGTCAGCGGCAAGACGGACTGGACCTTACATATGGCGGTCAACAGCAGCGAGTTTTACTGGGCTATTTTTGAAAGCACCGGAAAATTGACGTTTTTGGTTGTCCTGCTTGGATTTTTGCTGCTGTATACGACGAACCGTATGATTCAGAAGTTCCTGGCGCCGATTCAGGTGATTACCGACGAGGCGGCCAGGCTGGAAGCCGGGGATCTGGATATTCATGTAGATATCCAGTCGGATGATGAGCTGGGGCGGCTTTCGCAGGCGTTTAACCATATCAGTGCGACGATGAGCAATTATGTTACGGATATTTCGCAGAAACTGTCCCAAATGGCGGATAACCATATGGATCTTACGATGACGCAGAGCTATATCGGTGATTTTATCCCGATTCAGGAATCGATTGAGAAGATCTCGCAGTCTTTGAATGATACGCTGCATCAGATCGTGCTGTCAGCGGACGAGGTTTCCGGCAGCTCGGAAAATGTGTCAGCCGGCGCGCAGATTTTGTCGGACGGCGCGCTGGAACAGGCAGCGGCGGTGGAAGAGCTGGCGGCTTCCATTGAGAGCCTGTCGCAGGATGTGGCGGCAAACGCAGCGGATGCCAGCAATGCGAACGCATTTGTATCCGATGTTGCCAGGAAGATACAGGAAAGTAATCAGGAAATGGACCATCTGACAGAGGCAATGCTGAAAATCAGTGATTCTTCCGGGGAGATTCAAAAGATTGTGAAAACGATTGAGGATATCGCGGAGCAGACGAACCTGCTTTCGTTAAATGCATCGATTGAAGCGGCAAGGGCAGGCGAGTTAGGAAAAGGGTTTGCCGTCGTTGCAAATGAAATCCGTGAACTGGCTGCAAAGAGTGCGCAGGCGGTGAACCAGACAGCCGCACTGATCGAAACCTCCCAAAAGGCAGTGGAAAACGGAATGGATATTGCAGACCATACGGCGAAATCGCTGGTGGCAGTCGTAGACGGCTCCAAAGAAGTATCCCGCTCGATGGAAAAGCTCAGCAGCGCTTCGCAGAACCAGAAAGCAGTATTGGAACAGCTGACGGAGCATGTAGATTCGATCAGCAATGTCGTCCAGTCAAATTCTTCCGCTGCACAGAGCAGCGCTGCGACAAGCGCGGAGCTGTCCGGACAGTCCAAGCGGCTGCATGAGCTTGTCAACCGGTTTCATTTGAAGCAGATGTAACCGTCCGCATGTAAAAACAGAAAGGGACACGATGTACGAGACAATTTTATTTGACTTAGACGGAACACTGACGGATCCGGGGATCGGGATTACAAATTCTGTTGCATATGCATTGGAGAAATATGGTATCCGGACAGCGGACCGCTCTTGCCTGTACCCGTTTATCGGGCCGCCGCTGCAGGATTCTTTTGAGCAGTTTTACCATTTTTCCAGTGCGGATGCGAAGCAGGCTGTCGCTTATTACCGGGAATATTACGAAGAGAAAGGAATTTATGAAAATCTCCTTTATGACGGCATGGCAGGGCTGCTTGCGGACCTGTCCGCGGCGGGAAAAACGCTGCTTGTGGCAACGTCCAAGCCGGAACGGTTTGCCGTGCAGATCCTGGAATATTTTGATATCCGCACGTATTTTACCTTCGTAGCAGGGGCGCATATGGACGGCAGAAGGACTAAAAAATATGAGGTCATCGTTTACGCGCTGGAGGCGGCGGGGATCGAAGACCTGTCCGGCGCTATTATGGTGGGCGACCGTGAATATGACATTGCAGGCGCAAAGCAGGCAGGGATTGCTTCTGCCGGCGTGCTGTTCGGCTATGGGAGCAGGCAGGAGCTGGAGCGCGCGGGGGCGGATTATATCGTTTCCAATCTGGAAGAAATCCGCCGGATTGTATGCGGGGGCTGATCCAGCCTGCCGCCGTTTGTGGGAAGGGGCGCCGGCCTGGCCGTGCCGGCAGCAGGCTTATATGCGTAATCTGAAATAAGGAGAAAAATAATGAAAATATCTGAAATACATCAACAGAAGAAAAATGTCCTGTCTTTTGAAATCTTTCCGCCGAAAAAAGACGACGAGCTGAAAAATATAGACAAGACGCTGGAAATCCTGTGCGAATTGCAGCCGGATTTTATCAGCGTAACGTTTGGGGCGGGCGGCAGCTCCAACCACAATAAAACGATCCAGCTGGCAAAAAAAATCAAAGAAGAATATCATGTGGAACCGGTCGTACACCTGACCTGCCTGTGCTATGATAAAGCAGAGATCGACGCGTTTTCCAAGGAGCTGGCATCCGAGGGCATACAGAATGTGCTTGCGCTGCGCGGTGACCGCAATCCGGATATTCCGGAAAAAAAGGATTTTGCCCATGCGTCGGATTTGATTACTTACCTGAAACAGACGGGCGATTTTTGTATTTCAGGGGCTTGCTATCCGGAATGCCACCCGGAGTCCGCGGGGCGGGTAGAGGAAATGCGCTATTTAAAGCAGAAGGTGGATGCAGGCGCGCAGGTGCTGCTTTCTCAGCTGTTTTTTGATAATGATTATTTTTACCGCTTTGTGGAGGACTGCCGCATTGCGGGGATTGATGTGCCGGTTACGCCTGGGATTATGCCGGTGATCAATGCCAGGCAGATCAAGCGTATGGTGACGATGTGCGGGGCGTCGCTGCCGCAGCGGTTTGAACGGATCATTCATAAGTTCGAGGGGAATAAAGAAGCGCTGTTTGACGCGGGGATGTCTTATGCGCTGAGCCAGATTATTGATTTGCTTGCAAATGATGTGGACGGCATTCATCTGTATACGATGAATAATCCGGCGGTTGCGCGCAAGATTTGTGAAGGGATCCGTAATATCGTATAAAGAATGAAGTATGTTTTCCACGACGTAATATGGTATCAGCAATCAAGTATTTTTAAAAAATGAAAAAATAGCAGGTGCAGTTTATAGTGCGGCGCTGTACAAAAAAGGCAGGTGACTGGTTTACCTGCCTTTTTTGTGTGATATTGCAAATCAGCTGCTTTTCGCTGACTGCTCCCTGGCCAGGTTTTTCTGGGCGGTTGACAGCATCAGCTTGATACGGTTTAACTGGTTTACTTCGCTTGCACCGGGATCATAGTCGATGGCTACGATATTGGACAGCGGATACCGGTGCCGCAGCTCTTTGATCACGCCTTTGCCTACGATATGGTTCGGCAGGCAGGCAAACGGCTGTGCGCAGACGATATTGTTCGTGCCGGAATGGATCAGTTCCAGCATTTCCCCGGTTAGGAACCAGCCTTCCCCGGTCTGGTTGCCCTCGGAGACGATCGGGGAGGCGTATGCGGCCAGTTGGTCAATCCGTACCGGAGGCTCGAAATGCCTGCTTTTGGCAAATTCCGCCCTTGCGGCGCCGCGCAGCCATTCCAGCAGGCGGATGCCTATATGTGCCAGGCGGGCGTCTTTTTTCGGCTTGCTCAGCATTTCGGACTTAAAATCCTGATTGTAAAACGTATAAAGGAAAAAGTCCATCAGGTCAGGTACGACCGCTTCCGCACCTTCTGCTTCCAGCAGGTCGACCAGGTAGTTGTTCGCGGCAGGCAGGAATTTTACCAGAATCTCGCCGACGATGCCGACACGCGGTTTTTTGATATCCAGCCTTGGCAGGTTGTCAAAGTCGCGGATAATGCTGCGGCACAGCTGCTTATATTTGTGGTGGGACAAGATCCGGTCCTGGGACAAAAATGCGGTCACCTGTTTTTTCCATTTTTCGTGCAGCTCGTTGGCCGAACCCGGGACCGCTTCATAGGGCCTTGTCGCATACAGGCAGCGCATGAAAATATCGCCAAATTCCACCGCATACATCCCGCGCTGCAGCAGCGCCGGAGTCAGGTTAAAGCCCGGATTTTTTTCCAGCCCGCTTAAGTTCAGGGAAATCACAGGCACATGCGCATAGCCGGTTTTTTCCAGCGCACGGCGGATAAAGCCGATATAATTCGAAGCACGGCAGCCGCCTCCGGTCTGGGAGATGATAATGGCGGTCCGGTCCATATCGTATTTTCCTGAAGTCACCGCATCCATAATCTGCCCGACCACCATCAGGGAAGGGTAACATGCGTCGTTGTTTACATATTTCAGGCCGATATTGACAGAAGACCGGTTATCGTTGTCCAGCACAACCAGATGGTATCCCGAAGCGATAAAGGCCGGTTCCAGCAGTTCAAAATGGATCGGCGACATCTGCGGGCAGAGGATCGTATACGTTTTGCGCATCTTTTCAGTAAATACAACCCGTTTAAAATCAGCGGTCTGGATCTCGCGTTTTTTCGGGTTCTTTTTCCGCACGCGGATCGCTGCCAGCAGGGAGCGGATACGGATACGCGCCGCGCCCAGGTTATTGACCTCGTCGATTTTCAGGCATGTATAAATCTTGCCGGATTTGGTTAAAATATCACTGACACAGTCGGAGGTAATCGCGTCCAGGCCGCAGCCGAAGGAATTTAACTGGATCAGATCCAGGTTATCCACGGTTTTTACATAGTTGGCGGCTGCATACAGGCGGGAATGGTACATCCATTGGTCCATAACCATAAGCGGGCGTTCCACAGGCTTTAAATGCGAGATGGAATCCTCGGTCAGGACAGCAATGCCGCATGAATTTAACAGCTCCGGAATGCCGTGGTTGATTTCCGGGTCTACATGGTAAGGGCGCCCGGCCAGCACGATGCCGTGCCTTCCGGTTTTCTTTAAGTAAGCAAGCGCTTTTTCGCCCTGCTTTTGCATATCCAGCCTGGCACGCTGCAGCTCTTCCCAGGCAGCCTTGGCAGCAAGCGTTACTTCCTGTTCCAGTATTTTAAAACGCGGGCAGAACGTTTTGACCAGGCCTTTTGTCAGTGTCTCCGGATCCTTAAAGGATAAAAACGGGTTTAAAAATTCCATCTGTCCGTTTACGATTTCATCTACATTATTTTTAATATTTTCCGCATAAGAGGTTACAATCGGGCAGTTATAGTGGTTATTGGAATCCGGAAATTCGTCCCGTTCAAACGGGATGCACGGATAAAATATAAAATCCGGCTTGTGCTGCAGCAGCCATGCGATATGCCCGTGCGTCAGCTTGGCAGGGTAGCACTCGGATTCGCTTGGGATACTGTCTATGCCAAGCTCATAAATCTGGTGCGAAGACTGCGGCGAAAGCAGTGTGCGGAAATGCAGCTTCTGGAAAAATACCGCCCAGAACGGATAGTTTTCATAAATATTCAGCACACGCGGGATGCCGACCGTGCCGCGCACAGCCTGTTCTTCGGACAGAGGTTCGTAGTTAAAAATCCGCTTGTTTTTATATTCATACAGGTTTGGAATATGGTGCTTGTTTTTTTCCTTTCCAAGCCCGCGTTCGCAGCGGTTGCCCGTAATAAAGCGGCGCCCGTCGGAAAACAGGTTGACCGTCAGCAGGCAGTGGTTCGTGCAGTGCTGGCATCTGGTGAGCTTTGTATCGATCGAAAGGGCATTGATCTGTGCGATCGAAAGCATGGAAGAAGCCGCCCCGTCCTCGTGGCGTTCCCTGGCGATCAGCGCGGCGCCGAAAGCCCCCATAATACCGGCAATATCCGGCCTTACAGCATGGACGCCCGAGATTTTTTCAAAACTGCGCAGCACGGCATTGTTATAAAACGTACCGCCCTGCACGACCACTTTTTTGCCGAGCTGCCCGGCGTCTGTGAGCTTGATGACTTTAAAGAGGGCATTTTTAATCACCGAATAAGCAAGCCCGGCGGAAATATCCGCAACAGACGCGCCTTCCTTTTGCGCCTGCTTAACCTTGGAATTCATAAATACAGTGCATCTTGTTCCAAGATCGATCGGATGGCTGGCAAACAGCGCCTCCTTTGCAAAGTCCTCTACAGAATAATTCAACGATTTTGCAAACGTCTCAATAAAGGAGCCGCAGCCCGAAGAGCAGGCTTCATTCAGCTGCACGCTGTCGATCGTCTGATTTTTAATACGGATACATTTCATATCCTGTCCGCCGATATCCAAAATACAATCCACATCCGGGTCAAAAAAAGCGGCTGCATAATAATGGGAAACCGTCTCAACCTCCCCTTCATCCAGCTTAAGCGCAGCCTTAACGAGCGCTTCGCCGTATCCGGTAGAGCAGGCATGTACGATCCGGGCATGCTTAGGCAGCCTTTCATAGATTTCCTGGATGGAGCGGATACAGGCAGCCAGGGGATTGCCGTTATTATTTGCATAAAAAGAGTATAAAAGGGAACCATCCGCCGCAATCAGCGCGGTCTTTGTCGTCGTGGAACCGGCGTCAATACCGAGGAAACAGTCGCCCTCATAATCTTCCAGCCGTGCAGCTGCTACCTGGCTGCCGCTATGGCTTTCTAAAAACGCATCATAATCCGCCTGGGATGCAAACAGCGGCTCCAGGCGCTCGACTTCAAATTCCATATGGATTTCACTGTCCAGCTTTTTCAGAAGATCTTTTAATGGAAGGACAGCCTCTTCTTTTGTATTTAAAGCGGCGCCGATGGCTGCAAATAAATGGGAATTTTCCGGAAGGACCGCATGGGTATCATCCAGCTTTAGCGTACGTATAAACGCCGCGCGCAGCTCCGATAAAAAGTGCAGCGGCCCCCCTAAAAACGCCACATGGCCGCGGATCGGCTTCCCGCAGGCAAGTCCGCTGATCGTCTGGTTAACGACCGCCTGGAAAATAGAAGCGGCCAGGTCTTCCTTCGTCGCCCCTTCATTGATCAGCGGCTGGATATCCGTTTTCGCAAACACACCGCAGCGCGCCGCAATCGGATAAATCTCGTGGTAATTTTTGGCATATTCGTTCAAGCCGCAGGCATCCGTCTGGATCAGCGAGGCCATCTGGTCAATAAACGACCCGGTACCGCCGGCGCAGATACCGTTCATACGTTGTTCCACGTTTCCGCCTTCAAAATAAATAATCTTAGCATCTTCGCCGCCCAATTCAATAGCGACATCAGTCTTAGGTGCGGTATGTTCCAATGCCGAAGCAACGGAAATGACTTCCTGGACAAACGGGATTTCCAGGTGTTTTGCCAGAGTTAATCCGCCAGAGCCGGTGATCATCGGGAAGGTTGTGATATCGCCGAGTGTATCATAAGCCTGTTTTAACAGGCTGCCCAGTGTTTCGCGGATATTTGCATAGTGCCGTTGGTAGTCCGCGAACAACAGCTGTCCGGATACGCCCAGGACGGCAACTTTCACTGTGGTGGAACCGATATCGATTCCGAGTCTGAAAGGTCCTTTTGTCATAATTTCACCTGTTTCTTTTCTATTTGGCTGCCTGCTTGGGCAGGAGGCCATGGTTCTGATATGGAAAATGTTACTGTTTCTACTTATTAAAATATGCTTTGTTTCTGAAAACATTCTACATTATACGACACTGAATCGGAAAAGACAATTGGTAATTTTCAAATTCATAATCTTTTAATAATTTTGATGTGAGGTTGCGGGGTGGGTGGGTGGATAATAAAAGTGTTTCTTTTCTGGTTCATCCAGGTTAGAGAATCAGAAGACGGACTGCCCTTTGGAAAAAATCATTTCTAATCATCTAATGAGAATCCCCAAAAAAGACGATATGAATATAGTAGGTGTAAAATTCGCAGAAAACACCAGCCTGCAACAAAAATACATATAAGGATGTGACAGCATATGAAGATCGGCGAAGCACAGCAAAAATACCGGGAACAGGTGCATTCCTACAGGCAGCAGAAATCAGCCCTGACAAAACAGCTGGAGGATGTCCGCAAAAAGCTCCAGCATTTTCCGGCAGATAAAGAAACACAGGAAAAATACCAGTCCGAAGCGGCTACGCTGGAGCTGACCCTGGATGCGCTGGATGAAAAAGAATCGGAATATCAGGAATATCTGGATCAGCTGGCGGAACGCTACTGTGCATACTGGAATGCAACCGTAGCTGAGCAGCAAAAAGACGCTTCTGCAGAATATGCAGCCGATGTGGCAAAAGTGATGGAAGTCGCAAGACGGATTATGAAAGGCGCGATTGTGCCTGCGTCAGATGAAAGAAAGCTGATGGAATTTAGCCAGGATATGTATCAGGTCGCAAAAAACATTGGCGCGATGGCAAGAAACGAGAAAAAGGAAAAGTATGATTCGCTCTGGGAGGATGATAAAGAGCAGAAGGAATATGATGATCCGCAGGAAGTGGCCGAAAATGCGAGCGCAGGGCCTGCAGGGCCGCAAATCGTGGACGTGTCCCAAATCACGGCTTGCAGTGTTGAATAAAATCGATGAACATGGCAAGGGGACTCTTGAAAAAAAACGTGCCTTTATGCTATAATATACGTGTAAAAAAGTGAAAAAGCCATTACCTACAGGCATGATCATAGAAGAGCAGGAGGTGAAGCTATGCCGGCAGTATATGGGATTGATTTGATCGCGAAAAGAGACAGAAAGATCAAAATGGACAGAAGTATCGTAAAATTCTGGAATGTGCATTATCAGACACTGGAAGAAGTGGAAGAGGCGGAACGTTTAAAAAAGCAGAAAGAGGAAGAAGAAGCGCGTAAAAATGCAGAACGCCTTGCAAAAGAGGAAGCACAGGAAAGCGAAATGCATGCACAGCAGGAAGACAAAAAAAAACAGATGAATGAGGCATATAACCCTAAAACAGGCGCTTATTCCGGACATTATGGTAAAAATCCGGTACGTGACGAAGACCAGAAGCAGCAGATCCACGCTATCCTGAATGAGAAGCCGGAGCCTTTCGAGCATGCGATGGCTACCCTGCAGGCACAGGAGGGGTAGTACGTCAGACGGATATACAATGATTGCAGAAAGCAGGAAAGAACATGAAAAACTTAATGGAACAGATGAACGAAGCAGTCGCTGAAGCATTTACTGCATGCGGCTATGATGGAGCATACGCGCGTGTCACGGTATCCAACCGGCCGGATTTGTGTGAATATCAATGCAACGGCGCGCTGGCTGCGGCGAAAGCGTATAAGAAGGCACCGATGGCGATTGCGCAGGAAGCGGCTCAAAAGCTGGCGGACAGCCCGATTTTCTCAGCGGCAGAGGCAGTAAAGCCCGGGTTTTTAAATCTGAAAATCCGGGAAACCTGCCTGGCGGATTTTCTTGGCCGGATGATGGAAGAACCGGATTACGGCAATGAAAAGACAACCGCACCAAAGACCATTATGATCGATTACGGCGGGCCGAACATTGCAAAGCCGCTGCATGTCGGGCATCTGCGTTCAGCCATTATCGGCGAAAGCATCAAGCGGATGGGGCGCTACGTTGGGCATGAAATGATCGGGGATGTGCATATGGGCGACTGGGGCCTGCAGATGGGGCTGATTATCACGGAGCTTAAGGAACGTGAGCCTGGCCTGCCTTATTTTTCGGAAAGCTTTGAAGGGGAATATCCGAAGGAGGCGCCATTTACGATTTCCGAGCTGGAAGAAATCTATCCGACTGCAAGCGGCAAGTCCAAAGAGGATGAGGATTATAAGGAACGCGCCATGCAGGCAACGTATGAGCTGCAGCATGGCAGGCGCGGATACGGCGCTTTGCTGGAGCATATTATACAAGTGTCTGTGACGGATTTGAAGAAAAATTATGAAAATTTAAACGTTTCTTTTGACCTTTGGAAAGGTGAATCCGATGCGCAGCCTTATATCCCGGCCATGGTGCAGAAAATGAAGGAGGACGGATTTGCCCATCTTTCCGAAGGCGCGCTGGTTGTGGATGTCAGGGAAGAGACGGATACGAAGGAAATCCCGCCGTGTATGATCTTAAAATCCGACGGGGCGTCGCTTTATAATACGACGGACCTTGCCACGATCGTGGAACGGATGGAAAAATGGCATCCGCAGGAAATTATTTATGTCGTGGACAAGCGCCAGGAACTGTATTTTACACAGGTCTTCCGCTGCGCCCGCAAGACAGGGCTGGTAGAGGCAGATACAAAGCTGACTTTTTTAGGGTTCGGCACGATGAACGGTAAAAACGGCAAGCCGTTTAAAACGCGCGAAGGAGGCGTAATGCGCCTATCTGCGCTGCTGGAAGAAATCCAGGAGGAAATGTACCGCAAGATTTCCGAAAACCAGACCATGCCAGAGGAAGAAGCAAGAGAAACGGCAAAGGCCGTAGCGCTTTCTGCAGTGAAATACGGAGATTTGTCCAATCAGGCATCCAAAGACTATATTTTTGATATCGACCGTTTTACTTCCTTTGAAGGGAATACCGGACCGTATCTGCTGTATACGATTGTCAGAATCAAGTCCATTCTGAAAAAATATGAGCAGGCCGGAAAAAATGCAGAGGGCAAACACATACTTCCGGCTGCGTCAGAAAGCGAAAAAGCGCTGATGCTGGAAGTAAGCAGGTTCCACGGCATGATTGCGTCGGCATTTGCAGAGCTGGCGCCGCATAAGGTATGTGCATATTTGTATGACCTTGCGAATGCACTGAACCATTTTTATCATGAAACAAAGATCCTGGCCCAGGAAGACGAAGAGCGCCAGGCAGGATATATCCGCCTGCTGCAGCTGTGCAAGGGGATTATGGAGACTTGTATTGACGTACTTGGATTTTCAGCGCCGCAGCGGATGTAAGATTGATTGACGTATCCGGATCTTTCGTATCGCAGCAAATATAGTATATGAGAAACAGCCCGTAAAGTATAGGAACCCAAATACTTTACGGGCTGTTTTGTAACTGTGCAGGAATTTACCCGGACGTGGGTATATTTTAGGCTCTTAGAAACAATTTTTTGCGCAAAGTGGCAAAATTCTGATTCCAGGCGACAGAATTGATATTGCACTACATTTTTGGCTTACCGAAAAATTATGGTTAGCCAGGGGGATGTGGCTTACCGGACGACTCTGCGGGCTGGGGAGCGGGGATGCGCCGGGAGACACACCTTGGGCGGACAGGGGCAACGCTGCGGTGAACTATTTCGTGTAAAGCTTGAGAAAACCAGCCGGATGAGGGGGAAAGGGCCTGGCTTCCGGCGACGTTGGAAGAATGTTTAGAAGCCCTTGGTATTCTG
>CANOET010000057.1 GCA_947564835.1 uncultured Eubacterium sp.
ATCCAGCGCTTACGGAGACTTAGACAGGAGGGCCACAGCCCGCAGAGTCGTCCGCTTAGCCACTTCCCCCACCCCACCCACAGCCCGCAGAGTCGTCCGCTTAACCACACATCCCCTGGCAAGCCAGAATCTTCCGGGAACCCTGCATTTCATAAAGAGGTGTCAAAATGGAATTAATATTAGCCAAACAAAGCATCATCATAAAATGCAAGCTCCAAGCGTCTATTATGATGGGCAATTACGAGTACTACTATGCAGCGGGCCTTTTCTGCCGGCTGGCAAACCAGATCCCCGCGCAGGATCTTCATCCAGGCGCTCTGCATGCATTTCTGCAGCCGCTGCTGGATACATATAAGCCTCAGAATGAGCGTGAATCTTACCTGATGAAAATGCTGAAAGAGTATAAAACCGCAGAGGAGTATGATGAACAGATGCCGCAGCTGCTGCAGATGGGGCTTGCGGATCAGCTGTCTGAAGGATAGAAAAATATCCGGCCCGCCGTCTGAATCAGACGCCCAAGGCCGGATATTCATGCACAGTGCAAGGAAACACAGCGCAATTTATGCTTTCCCGACAGAACCGAATAATTCCATCTTTTCTTTTACGGTTGCCTTAATCGCTTCCGCACCAGGAGCCAGCAGCTTACGAGGGTCGAATCCCTTGCCTTCCAGATCTTTGCCGGCTTCTATATATTTCCGTGTAGCTTCCTGGAAAGATAACTGGCATTCTGTATTTACGTTGATCTTTGCAACGCCGAGGGAAATTGCTTTTTTAATCATATCTTCCGGAATGCCTGTCCCTCCGTGCAGTACCAGCGGCATGTCGCCGGTCTTCTGCTGAACGGCATCCAGTGTTTCAAAGCTTAAGCCTGCCCAGTTTTCCGGATATTTGCCGTGAATGTTGCCAATGCCTGCTGCAAGCATATCTACGCCGAGATCTGCGATTGCTTTGCATTCTTCCGGATCTGCACATTCGCCTGCGCCGACGACACCGTCTTCTTCGCCGCCGATGGAGCCTACTTCTGCTTCAATGGACATACCCAGATTATGGGATACTGCTACCAATTCTTTTGTCTTTGCTACGTTTTCCTCAATCGGATAATGGGAACCATCGAACATGATCGATGTAAATCCTGCTTTGATACACTTATAGCAGCCTTCATATGTACCATGATCCAGATGCAGCGCTACCGGAACTGTTATGCCGAGTTCTTCATCCATTGCTTTTACCATTGCTGCAACGGTCTTAAAACCGGTCATGTATTTGCCTGCGCCTTCAGAGACACCTAAGATTACCGGGCTTTTTAATTCTTCTGCGGTCAGTAATACGGATTTTGTCCATTCCAGGTTGTTGATGTTGAACTGGCCTACAGCGTAATGGCCGGCTTTTGCTTTTTTGAGCATTTCTGCTGCTGATACTAACATGTTCATTCCTCCATCTTCTTGATCTGATTTGATTTTGTATTCAGCATATTGCCTGCTGCTTTTTTTATCATACCATTTTTTTTGTAAAAAATAAAGTAAAATTTACCAGTCTAAGCAGATATTTTGTAAATTTGGTGTTACTGTTCAGGCTTTTCCCGCGGCGCCTCTGTCCAAAATCCCGTTTAACCGTATAAACAGCATCGATGCGGTTACGGTTGCTGCCAGAATGTCGCTGACTGGTTCTGCCACAAATACGCCGAATACCGGGTTTGTAAAAATATGCGGCAGTATAAATATAAGCGGAATCAAAAGCACCAGCTTTCTGAGGCATGCCATCAGCAGGCTGATCTTTGCCTGCCCGAGCGCCATAAACGTCTGCTGGCAGGATATCTGGATGCCGGTGGAGAAAATGCCTGCCATGTAAATGCGCATGGACCATACTGTATAATCCACCAATGATGCGTCGCTGCTGAAAATACGTGTGAACACCTGCGGCACGGCCATCAGAAGCAGCCACATCACTGCCGCATAAGCCGCGCAGGCGGAAAACTGGCACCGGAATGCCTGCTTTACCCGCTGCTTTTTGCCTGCGCCGAAGTTGTAGCTCATAATCGGCTGCCCGCCCTGGCAGATCCCCTGCAGCGGCAGTGTGATCAGCTGGTTGCACGAGGAAATTATGGTCATTGCCCCGACTGCCACATCCCCGCCGTATCGGGACAGGCTGCTGTTGAAGCTGATATTTAAAATGCTCTCCGTACTCAGCATGACAAATGTAGATATGCCAAGCGCCAGGCACGGGCCGATGACTGCCGGTTCGATTTTCATATCCGGCACTGTCAGGCGCAGCATCGTCTTTGGGCCTCTTAAAAAAACCATCACCCATACGGCGCTGACTGCCTGGCTGATGACGGTTGCGACTGCTGCTCCTTGTACGCCCATTTCCAGGACAAAAATAAGGATCGGATCCAGAATAATATTACATACCGCGCCTACAATGGTTGTAACCATGCTGAATTTGGCAAATCCCTGTGTCGTGATAAACGGGTTCATCCCCATAACGATCATGACAAATACAATCCCCAGAATATAGATCCGCGCATAAGACAGGGCATAAGGCAGCGTAACGTCGCTCGCCCCGAACAGCCGCAGCAGCTGCGGCGCAAATATGTAAAATCCAACCGTCAGAAGGACCGCGAAAATCATTAACATGCAAAAGCAGTTGCCCATGATTTTCTGCGCGCCTTCCCTGTCATTTTTCCCCATGGCGATCGCTGCACGCGGCGCCCCTCCGGAGCCTGCCAGCATTGCAAATGCATTGATCATCATTAAAATGGGCAGGAACAGGCCGACGCCTGTCAAAGCCGACGCCCCGGCCTGCGGAATATGCCCGATATAGATCCGGTCTACAATATTATACAGCATATTAATCAGCTGCGCGACCACCGCCGGTACTGCCAGGCTGATCATTAGTTTCGGCACACTGCCGCTTCCCATATCCTGATTTTTACTTTTCATCTCTTTCACCCTAACACTTTTTGTATTTCCGCCAGCAGCTGGTCTTTTACCGCAGGCTTTAAGAAGTATCCCGCAGGCTTTAATTTCAGCACTGCCTCAATATTCGCGCGGTCGTTGACCGCTGTTAAAAAAATAACCGGAATATCTTTCATTTCCTCATCGGCACGTATCATTTCCAGTGTCATCCTGCCGTCGCATACCGGCATTTCATAATCCAGCAGG
Organism: uncultured Eubacterium sp.; assembly: GCA_947564835.1. Taxonomy (GTDB): domain Bacteria; phylum Bacillota; class Clostridia; order Lachnospirales; family Lachnospiraceae; genus Eubacterium_J. The sequence continues at coordinate 3,162 of CANOET010000057.1, forward strand.
ATCAGGTCGGGCCGTTTTTTGCCAATGGATGTCATCGCCTGTGCGCCGGATACTGCCACGGCGACCTCGTATCGATCCTCCAGCATTGCCTTCATCGTACGGAGCGTGGTGCCGTTGTCATCTACCACCAGTATCCGCCTTTTGCCTGACTGTTCTTTCTTTTCTTCCGCAGCTTCCTTCTCTATCGTCTGCTGATCGAGGCCCAGCCTTCTGCATACCGCTTCCATAATCACCGTATGTTCTACCGGGCGGATCAGATTTTCAAACTGCCCGTCTTCATAATATTTGAAAAACGTACTGCTTTCCTCTTTGGTCCCGATGGTCAGAACCGGGATATCCGCATACTGGCTGTTCAGCATAAAAAAGATGGATGTATCAATATCATAAGCGCCGATCAGACTGATCAGAACCAGATCCGGATTCACAATTTTAAGCATCCCTTCTAATACATTCGCATTTTCAGAGCATAGCTGCACATGAAAATACTGCGAAAGAAAATGGCTTGTTTCCTTCACAATGCTGTTCAGTTTTCCGATTAATAGTATTTTTTTCATTTCCCCCTCCAATCCTTCCATACCGGCTGATCCCCCTGCAGCATCCGGACGGCCAGCCTTTTTTCTGCTGCAGCATCTGGCCGGTCCGCCCGCTCCGTCAGCCGGACAGCTTGTCCCACTGTACCATTAGCCAGACCGCTTGTCCGGCTGCTGTATCTGGCTGGACCGTCTGTACGGCTGCTGTATCTGGCTGGACAGCGCTTGCGCCAGCCTGTCTGTTTCTTCCTGATCCAGGCTGGTTACTGCCTCTGCCAGCTTCTGCACCGTTTGATCCGCTTCCTGCGGATAGCGGTATTCTTGCAGCTGACGCATGCATCCGTCCGCCTGGTCAATGTCCATTTCCTGCACGCTCAGCCGCAGCATTTCCGCCAGCGCCTGGATAACGGATCCGTCTGTAATCTCTTTTTTCTGCCCGTCCTGTGCCCCGATCCCAAAAATCCCCTGCAGCTTCTGCCCGTAGCTGCGCCATTCTTCCAAAAACACCGGGGTGACGGATGCTATCCTTTCTGTATCGCCGTCTTTTGCCGCATATTCCAGGATCTTTGCCATACCGGCCAGCGGCACAAGGCCGATGGTAGCGGCAAGGCTTTTCATCGCATGCACCTGGATCCGGTACGGCTCCAGACGGTCTGCAGCCGGACGGATCTGTTGAAATGCCTCCTCCAGACGGTCTGCAGCCGGACGGATCTGTGCGTAAAACTCCCTGACGGTATATTCCAGCAGTTCCGGATCCGGCAGATGCAGCCATGCATACTGCCAATCCAGCCCGTCCACCTGTGCAAGGCCGTCCGGCGGACCTGCCTTTGCGCCTGCCGGTATCTGCGGCAGCGGCTCTTTGCTTTCCCCGGAATCCGCCGCTTCCTGAAACAGCCCTTCCGGCAGCATGCGGCGGATGATCTGCTCCAGCTTTTCCGGCACTACCGGCTTGGACAAAAAATCATCAAATCCTTCCGCAAGATAGGCTTCTTTCGCCCCGGATACGGCGTTTGCCGTCAGCACGACAACCGGCGTATCCCGGCACGGGCCGTCAGGCAGGGCGCGTATCTGGTGCAGCGTCTCTACTCCGTCCATTTCCGGCATCATATGATCCAGAAAAATCAGGTCATAGTGCTCCCGCTGCACCAGTTCCACGCACTGCATCCCGCTTTCTGCCTCCGTGATCTGCATCCTGGTATCTTTCAGCAGGCTGCGCAGTACTTTACGGTTCACCGCATTGTCATCCACGACCAATAGATGCGCATCCGGCGCAAACAATGCCGTCTGGTGCCGGTAATCCTGGCTCAGCAGCCGGACTCTTGCCTCGAAGTCCCCGATCGGCGTGCGGTCAATCACTTTTTGTTCCAGTGCAAAGGAAAATTTCGACCCTTTGCCGTATACACTCTCCACCTGCATTTTGCTCCCCATCAGAGCAAGCAGCTGCAGGGTAATGCTCATACCAAGGCCGGTGCCTTCGATATTGCGGTTGCGGTTTTCTTCAATCCGTTCAAACTCCGCGGTCAGCTTCGGCAGATCCTCTTCGCGGATACCGATGCCAGTATCCTCCACCTCAAAAAACAGCACCGCCCGATCTTGCATGCAGCGGCTTTTTACCCGCAGCCATACTGTCCCTTCCGGTGTATATTTCACCGCGTTCGTCAGGATATTCGTTAACACCTGCCGGATCCGGACATCATCCCCATACAGCCGGGAAGGGATATCCGGGTCCACCTGCGCCGCCAGGCGGATCTGCTTTTCCCCTGCCCGCTGGGAAGCCATGTTCAGCAGGTCATGGATCAGGCTGCTGAAATCATATTCCACCGGTACGATCTCCATTTTACCCGAATCAATCTTTGAAAAATCCAAAATATCATTGATCAGGGACAGCAGCGTCTGTCCGGCCTGGTAAATATCCATGGCATACTCCCTGATATTTTGCTCCTTCGTCTCCCGCAGAATCATTTCATCCATGCCGAGGACGGCGTTGATCGGCGTGCGGATCTCGTGGGACATGTGCGCCAAAAACCTGCCCTTGGCTTCGTTCGCCTTCAGCGCTTCCACCCGGGCCGCGTCTGCGTCCTCTTTCGCCCGCGCCAGCAGCAGATTCTTTCGTTCCGCCTCCTGCGCCCTCTCTACCGCATCCGCCCGGTGTTCTTTTGCCAGCTGGAACACATGCTGGACAGCCATCATCATACTGAATACCGTGATGCTGTACTGTCCTGCCGTACGGACATACAAATGGTGAAAAACGGCATACAGGCAAAGATTCGCAGCGCCGCCCGCAAGCAGGACCGCCATCGCCAGTACAGAAAGCCAGATCTGACGGGACTTGTTCCTGCGGCTATACTGTATCAGGCTGACAACCGCAGTCACTCCGACCAGGCCAATGGCTGCGACAGACAGGCCCGTCATTTCTTTCAGATCCCGCACACCCAGCAGATACACCACAATCTGTCCGACCGCATGGACACAGTTCACGCTCAAAAGAGCCAGAAAACGCCGCGGATAAATGCTGCGCAGGCTCCGCTCATAATACAGCGCCAGCAGCAGCGGAAACAGCAATGCCAGATACTCCTGCATGGCATATATCTCTTCCTTACTGTAAAAGACACTCCACGCATCCATGCCAATAAAGCAATAAAGCCCCGCTGCCAGGCACGCCAGCCCCAGATACAGCTCCCCTCTGCCAGGCAGTCCGGTATACCGCCTGATCAGCGCAATGGCAAGCGCAATCACCGCCATAATCACAATCAGCAGGCAGCAGACAATGTCCAGAATATCATTTCCTACCACCCCGATCACTATCACTTCCTGCATCTCCATCATCACCATATCCAGCCTGGCCGCCGCATCCGGACTCGCCGACCGCTGCAGAATCCACAAATCCCCGGCCCCGGTTATCTCGGGAAGCTGAACGATATGCTTTTGTGTCTCACCAGTTTTTTCCTGCCCGCAGCGATAGATCCTCTCACCGTCCAAATATACCTGTACCTCAGTATGCAGCGTGAAAAACTTGATACTTTTAACTGTATTTCCTACCGGAAGCACATTTTTATAAACAACAACATCACCCGCGCCGCTGGCCCCCTGATACGGCAAATCTGCAAACTGGCACTTGCCGTCCTGCAATTCGTCTGCTACCAGCTTACATACACTGTCCGGATCCTCCCATCGGGCTTTCGGCAGCCGCGTATCATCCAGTGTCCTAACCGCCCACTCTTCCGCCAGAAAATACTCCACCTGATTCTCTGTCTGCTCCGGCTGCTGCGCAGGAACTCCCGCAGGCGAAAACCCCATCCATACAGCCGCCATCACCGCAGCTATCAAGAATAAGGAGATAACTGCCGCCTTATGTAAATACTTCATAATCATTTCCATCCTGCCCTGTCCGGGCCGTTCTTTCGTTACAGTTCACACCTGTCCAAAAAGCAGGACAGCTGCGAACTATAACGGCATCCAGCCCATGGAAAGTTCGCCTTTGGCGAAGGGCTGGATGCTTGGCAAGCCACATTCTTTGGCCTTGTCCAAGCAGCAAGTGCTTGAACAAGGTGTGAACAGTAACGTTCTTTCTTCAATTATAAGCAGAACATAAGGAAAATGCAATATCTTTTCAAAAAAGGGTCTTCTCAAAAACGGTCAACCGGGTATAATAAATACTGACTGGAATGGTCAGCACTGGAGGCCCCTATGAATGCAAAATTTTTTACACTGCCAAAAGAACGCCAGCAGGCGATCTTAAACGCCGGATATCATGTGTTTTCCAAAAACTCTTATAAAAAAACGCCGGTAAGCGAAGTCGCTGCAGCTGCAGGTATCAGTAAATCGCTGCTGTTTTACTATTTCCGCAATAAACAGGAGCTGTATTTGTTTCTCTGGGAAAACTGCATCCGTGCGACTGTCCGTTCCATGAACGCTTATCATTGCTACAGCCAGACGAACCTGTTCGAAATGATCGAGCGCGGCATGCATGCAAAAATGCACCTGATGCATGAGTATCCGGATATGGGAAATTTTGCGGTCAGAGCCTTTTACGAAGAAGATCCGGCCGTAGCCCCGGCGATCCACGAAAGCTACAAAGCCTTTCAGAACGCGGATGCAAAAGACGCTCTGGAAAGCCTGGACCCGTCCCAGTTTAAGGACGGCCTGGATTTACAAATGATGTACCGGGAAATGTACCTTGCCGCAGAAGGATATTTATGGGAAATGCTGCGCCATACACCCATCGACAGCCATGCAGTGGAGCAGGACTTTGACCGCATGATCCGCTTCTGGAAGCAGCTTTATTTGAAATAAGCGCCCATCCGCCCTGCGCAGAACCCTCAAAAAAGGAGAGACCACCATGAACGCAGTAACCATCAGCCACCTTACCAAATCATACGGAACCGCGCGCGGCATTGCCGACATCCACTTTTCGATTCCTGAAGGGGAATTTTTCGGCTTTATCGGTCCAAACGGCGCCGGCAAGAGCACAACCATCCATACCGTGTTAGGCCTGCTGCGTCCAGACAGCGGAACCGCCAGTATTTTCGGAAACGACATCCGATCCTGCAAAAAAGAACAGCTGCTGGCCCAGACCGGCTATCTGCCTGCCGAAGCGGTCTTTTACCCCGGCATGCGCGTCAAAGACGTCATCCGGCTGTCCGCCAATCTGCGCGGCACAGACTGCACCCGCAATGCAAAGGAGCTGTGTACAAGGCTGGCCCTGGACACTTCCAAAAAAGTCAGCGAGCTTTCTTTCGGAAACCGCAAAAAACTCGGCATCGTCTGCGCCCTGCAGTCCAACCCGCGCCTATGCATCCTGGACGAGCCGACCAGCGGGCTGGACCCGTTTATGCAGCGGGAATTTTTTGCCATTTTGCAGGAGCATCATGCACAAGGGATGACGGTCTTCCTCTCCTCCCACATTTTATCCGAAATCCAACGCTACTGCACACACGCCGCCATCATCCGCGAAGGCCGCCTGATCGCCTGCGATACCGTCGAAGCCCTGGCAAAGACCAACGCAAAACGCATTCAGATCCGCACAGAAAACGACCGCGCCTTTCTGTCCGCAGCCGCCGCACTGGACGGTATCCGTGACCTTGCACAGGATGAACAGGGCATCCGGTTTTTATACAGCGGGGATATCAACCGTCTGCTCCGGTTTGTCACAGCACACCCAGTCAAAGACCTGTCGGTCCAGGAACCGGATCTGGAAGAAATATTTATGCACTATTACCTGGAATCAGGCCGCTGACAATACCTGTTACGGTACACATTTCACGATTCCGTTCACACAAATATGATGTTTCTGCCGATGCATCATTATCTGACATGGAGGTGTCCATTATGACTATGATCCGTCACGAACTGCGCCAGGGCAGGCTTTCCTTCCTGATCTGGACCGCATCCATCGGTTTTTTGCTTGCCGTCTGCATTTTCCTATACCCCGAGATGCAAGGGGAAATGGAAGGCATGAATGAAATGTTCTCTTCCATGGGCAGCTTTACCGAAGCCTTTGGCATGGATAAAATCAGCTTTGGCACGCTCACCGGCTTTTATGCTGTAGAATGCGGCAATATCCTTGGACTGGGCGGGGCCTTTTTCACTTCTTTATGTGCTGTATCCATCCTTGCCAAAGAAGAAAAAGAACATACCGCAGAATTTCTGTTTACCCATCCCGTCAGCCGTGTACGGCTGGTAGTACAGAAGCTGGCCGCTGTATTGATACAAATTATTCTGCTGAACCTGGTGATCTTTCTGCTGGCCGCGGCTGGCATTTCGCTGATCGGGGAACCGGTTCCCTGGAAGGAACTGCAGCTGCTGCATACAGCGTATTTTTTGCTGCAGCTGGAGCTTGCGGGAATCTGTTTCGGGATTTCTGCGTTTTTACGCACAGGAAGCACCGGCGTGGGACTTGGGATTGCCGCGCTGATGTATTTTTTAAATCTGATCGCGAATATTTCGGAGCAGGCGGAGTTTTTGAAGTTTGTGACGCCGTTTGGATATGCGGACGGCGCGCAGGTGGTTACGGAGCTTTGCCTGGATAAGGGGAAGGTGATGATTGGGATGGTAGTGGCGGTGACAGGGGGGTTATGCGGAATTTGGAAGTATTGGCAGAAGGATATATTTTGACAATGTCGGGAGGATTGTGTTGCGTTTTTGGGTTTTCCGAAAGATCTTGGTTGGGCTGGGGATGTGGATACCCGGATGACTCTGCGTCCCCGGGCCACCGCCCGTAGTGTCGTACGGTTAGCCACATCCCCTGTCCAAAACCCGCAGAGTCGTCCGGTAAAGCCATATCCCCCGGCTAACCAAGATATTCAATCCCTTGACATTTCTATTGCTATCCCCTATACTGGTACTACCAGTTAGGAGATGAAAAAATGAAATTATTACGCCAATTTAGTATCATCCTGCTTTTTTCGTTTCTAGGCGAAATCGTGTACCTGTTCCTGCCGCTCCCGATACCAGCCAGTGTCTGCGGCCTGCTCCTTATGTTTGCCGCTCTGTGTACAGGCATTCTTAAGCTGGAGCAGGTCAAAGAAGCCGCGGCTTTTCTGATTGAGATTATGCCGGTCATGTTTATTCCGGCTGCCGTAGGACTTCTGGACGCCTGGCCGGTTTTAAAGCCTATCTGGGTTCCGGTCATGCTGATTACCCTGCTTACGACCGTGATCGTAATGGCAGTGACCGGACGGGTGACACAGCGCCTGATACGCAAAGAGCGTGAAAAAACAACCGAGGATCTTAAAAAGTAAGGATCTTAAAATGCAAGAATCTTAAAAAGCAAGGATCTTAGAATGGAGATAACGCATACGATGAAAGAATTTTTGACCGATTCCGTGTTTTTCGGCGCATGGATCAGCCTGGCTGCTTATGAAGCGGGCCTGCTGCTTAAGAATAAATTCCGCCTTGCCATCCTTAACCCGCTGCTGACGGGTGTCGTCCTGGTCATTGCGTTGCTGGTGTTTTTTAAAATTGACTATGTTTACTACCAGGAGAGTGCAAAATACATCAGCTACCTGCTGACGCCGGCTACGATATGCCTGGCTGTCCCTCTTTACCAGCAGGTTGAAACGCTTAAGAATCATAAAAAAGCGATTGCGGGAGGGATTACGGCGGGCGTGCTGACGAGCCTTTGCAGTGTATTTGTACTGGCAAAGCTGTTTTCTCTTACCCATGAGCAGTATGTGACGCTGCTGCCTAAATCCATTACAACCGCCATCGGGATGAGTGTGTCGCGGGAGTTGGGCGGTATTGAGACGATTACTGTCGCCGTAATTATCCTGACCGGTATTCTTGGAAATGTTCTGGCGGAGTTTCTATGCAAAATATGCCATATCCAGGAACCGGCTGCAAAGGGGCTTGCCATCGGCGCTTCCGCGCATGCGATCGGCACGGCTAAAGCGATGGAGCTGGGGGAGACGGAGGGTGCGATGAGCAGCCTTGCAATCGCTGTGGCCGGGCTTATGACAGCCTTTGGGGCTTCGTTATTTGCAAATCTGATGTAAAAAAGGAAAGAAGGCTGCCATGCAGAACAGGAAAGAAGATGCCGCGCATTGCTGCGAGCCGGAAAAAGTATATTTTCTTGTTATTGATTATATCAAGACACTGATGCGCAACGGGGAAGTTTCTTTTGGCGAGAAGCTGCCTTCGGAAAGGCAGATGGCGGCGACGCTGGGCCTTAGCCGCAATTCTATCCGGGAAGCGCTGCGCAGCCTGGAAAATATGGGCGTGGCCGAGAGCAGGCATGGGCAGGGAAATTTTTTAGTCAATCATATCGGACAAAGCCTGGGCAGTATATTTTCGCTGCTGTTATTTATGGATGCATGCAGCTACCTGGAAATCATCCAGCTGCGCAGATTTATTGAGACCGGCGCCTGCCAGCTTGCCGCTGCACAGGCAACGGATCCGCAGCTCCAGGCGCTGGGCCGCGCGCTTCATGCGATGGAACAGGGCAGCCTGCAGGAACGCGCCATTCTCGATAAAAGGTTTCATGATACACTGATTGGGATCTCAGGAAACCGCCTGCTGCAATTGTTTAACGAAACATTATCCCAGCTGTTTGAAAGCTCGATTCATGAAATACGGATGCATATCCCGGCCGGAGACTGGGAAAAAATACTCGTCTGCCATACAGAAATTTATGAAGGGCTGGCAGCGCGGAATGCGCAGGCTGGAATCAGCGCAGTGAACAGGCACTATGACCTGACCGACGCTTTTTATCTGGAAACATACAGGCCATGAGCAGAGATTCTGCATCAATACAGGCCATGAGCAGAGATTCTGCATCATGGCCTGCCAGTATCACAATTACTGTGTCAGTTCTACCTTGCCTTTTACCATATCTGTCAGGATCTGCGCTGCATCTTCCATGTCAGAGCCTTCCAGGTCGGAAATCATCTTGTCATAAGAGCTGTCAAAATCCGCTTCGCTTCCGATGACACAGCCTACTAAGGACGCTTGTGCAATCTCATCCAGCTTGTTGCTGATCTCTACGAAATCAGTCGGCATAGAGTAAGCCCAGGTCGGAGGGAATGCCGGTGTTTCAAATTCAGATGGCTGCGGGAAAATATCTACCAGCAATTCTACATTCCATGCTTTGCATGCTGCCTGCTGCTCTTCGTTGTATTCTGCAATAATTGATTCTTTGCTGTCTGTTGTATATGTGCTGCCTGTAGAATCTGTCACACCTGTGCCGTAGCATGGGAATGGATAGTTGTGGAATCCTACACCTGTTGTTTTTTTGTAATCTTTGTTTTCTGTTTCTTCTTTGATCTCTTCTTCGGTGCGGTAACGGTGCCCGTTTTCGTCGATCTGGTAATTCTTGCCTTCAATGCCCCAGTTTACAAGTACCTGGCCTTCATCCGAACAGATGTAATCTAAAAATTTGATAGCGGCTACCGGATCCTCGCAGGCGGTTGTAATGCCGACGCCCTGGCCGGTTGCAAGACCCTGGTACATTAAGGACGGCGCTTTCAGGTCAGCGGTTGCTGTCAGCGGAAGCCCGCAGTAGGTCTGTTCCAGCTTGCCGTCGGATTTCAGGATTTTTTCCGCATCCAGATAATCCCACTGGGTATCCAAAAGGGCAAGCACACGCCCGCTGGCGATCTTTGCAATATAATCGTCATGTGTCTGGGTTGCAAATTCCGGATCAAGCAGGCCCTCGTTGTACAGCTTGTTCAGCCATTTAAAATATTCACGGATCTTCGGAGACGTAAATTTGTAGGAAGCATTATAACTATCATCGATCAGCCACTGGCCGTTGTCCGGCGCGCCTTCTGCGATATAGCCTGCCGGATTGCCGAGGGTGATCATCCAGTGCCAGTCAGACGCGGAAAGTGTCAGGCCGATCGTATCCGAGCCGTCTTCCGTTGTCGGATGCGCTGCTTTGTAATCTTTGAGCATCTGCTCAAATTCTTCGAGTGTCTCCGGGATTTTATAGTCATTTTCTTTCATTACCGCCCACTGCACCTGCGCCGTGCCGGAATCTTCAAACTTCGTGCCGCCCATCGCATAGGAGGATAACTGGTAGATAGCCGGATCGTCAGCGGAATATTTAAGCTTATTAAATTCGTCGCCGTACATTTTTTTAATATTCGGACCGTATTCTTCGATCAAATCGGTCATATCAATCATAACGCCTGCGTCGATCAGGCTGCCTGCGTCGCCTTTTGCATAGATCATATCCGGGAAATTCTGTTCAGCGATCATCAGGGAAATCCTCTGTTTATCTTCCCCTACCGGATGGTCTACCTTTAATTTTACGCCTGTTTTTTCTGTCAGCTTCTGTGCGACCGGATCGGTCCATGGGTCATCCTCGGTCAGATCTGCATTGTAAAAAGTCAGTTCCGTAACTTCGCCGCTGTCCGCGCTGTCGCCGGTATCATCTGTGCCGGTGCCGGCATCTGTGTTCGTATTTCCTGTGTCTTTGTTATCTTCTTTTCCGCCGCATCCGGCCAGCATACTGGCTGCGAGTGATGCTGTTAATAACAGGGCGCCTAATTTTTTAGCCTTCATATTTTTCTCTCCCTTACTTTCTTTTTTATAAATAGAATATTGCTTTTGTTTTTCCTTTGCTCCGATCAGTCTTTGACAGCGCCAAGCGTCATGCCGCCTACAAAATATTTCTGCAGGAACGGATAGACGATCAAAATCGGCACGGTTGCCACGATCGTAATCGCCATACGCACAGACATCGGTGAAACCGCGTTTTTCAGCTGTGCGGAGGATGCATGAGGGTCGACGCGGATGGACGCCTGCTCCATAATCTCATACAGCACATACTGCAGTGTCGGCAGATCTCTGGCATACAGGTAAGTATCCATAAAGGAGTTCCACTGCCCTACCGCGTAAAACAGGGCTACCGTCGCCATAGAAGGCGTACATAACGGCAGGATGACTTTGCTGAATATGACAAAATCATTCGCGCCGTCCAGCCTGGCTGCTTCCTGCAGTGCATCCGGCAGCCCCTCGATAAAGGAACGCATCAAAATAACATTATAAACCCAGATCAGGCCCGGGATAATATAGACCCAGAAGCTGTTGCTCATTTTCAGCGTCCTTGTCAGCAGCAAGTATTCCGGGATCATGCCGCCGCTGACATACATCGTAATGATAAACAGGATCGTAAAGGATTTGTGAAAATAAAAATCCTTACGGCTGAGTACATAAGCCAGCATAGCGGTACAGATTACGCCGACGCCGGTTCCGATCAGTGTTCTTGCCACGGACATCATAAATGCGCTGCCCAGGTTATGTTGTTTAAATATGTAAGAATAATTGCTGAGTGTAAATTTTCTCGGAATGATAAAGTTGACATTCCGCATCGTGTCCATCGAGTCATTCAGTGAGATTGCAAGTACGTTCAGGAACGGATAGACCGTGATCACGATCAGCAGCAGGCAGAATACAAGCAGGATATAGTCCAGTGTTTTTTCGCTTCCGCCGCTTTTTTTCTGAAAATCATTTTTTGCCATCGTTCCGCCTCCTATACAAGTTTGCTTTCGCCGATCATTCCGGCCACTTTATTTGCGATAAACAACAGGATAATGCCGACCACGGACTGGAACATGCCGATAGCAGTACCAAGGCCATAGTTATTGCTTCCGATACCGCGGACATAAGCAAACCAGGAAAGAACCATTGCGTGGTCTTGTACGATACTGTTGCTTAACAGCATCTGACGTTCCATACCTACATTCAGCGCGCCGCCGATGTTCATAATCATCAGGACGATAATGGTCGGCTTAATGCTTGGAAGCGTAACATGCCAGATCCGTTTCAGCCGCCCGGCGCCGTCCACCTTAGCCGCTTCATACAATCCCTGGTCAATCCCCGCCATCGCGGAAAGGTAAATAATCGCATCCCAGCCCATTTCTTTCCAGACGTTAATCAAGCAGACAACGATCCAAAAGGCCGGCGAGTTCGTGGACATCAGGTGCAGCTTGGTATTCAGGAGCGTATCCACCGCGCCGCCATCGTTCAGCAGCATTTTTGCGATACTGGCAATAATAACCCACGATACAAAGTGCGGAAGATAAGATACCGTCTGCGTAATCTTCTTAAACCTGGTAAAGCAAAGCTCATTTAACACAAGCGCAAAGAAAATCGACGTTACGGTACTAATCAGGATACCAAACAAGCTCAGGCCGATCGTATTAATCATCGTCTGCGGGAACAGGCGGTCGGTAAAAGCTTTGATAAAATTGTCAAAACCGACGAATTTCCGATCCCAGACCGGCAAGGCAAAAGTGCCCGGCTTTACTTCCTGGAATGCCATTGTCCATCCCCATAACGGGATGTACTTGAAGATGATCAGCCAAACCACGAACGGCAAAGACATTGCCAGAAGATATCTCTGCTTCCACATGAGGCTCAGGGAAAACTTTGTTTTTACCTGTACTTCTTTTTTCTTCTTCATTTTCTTTCTTAACCTCCTTTTCTGAAAATATTATAAAGAAAATGAAAATTTTGTGATACAGTACGAATTGCAGGGGATTTACGTTCATTTTTCGACGTCTTGAGAAAGTATCCGGAAAACCCTTCCCGTTTTTTGTATTTCATGTTAGAATGGATCACATTGCAAAAAGAAAGCGAGGATTCATTTTGAAAGACTTCTTAAAGAATATCGATGAGGCCATCGCACGCGGCCCATTCAAAGACAGCTGGGATTCCCTATGCAGCGCCCGCGTGCCAAAATGGTTTACAGAGGCGAAATTCGGCATCTTTATCCACTGGGGGCTGTACAGCGTGGCAGCGCACAACAACGAATGGTATTCCAGAAACATGTACATCCAGGATAAAGAAGAGTGGGCCTATCACCGCAAAACATTCGGCGAACATACGAAATTCGGATACAAGGACTTTATCCCGCTGTTTTTAGCAGAGCGTTTTGATCCCGAAGCATGGGCGGAGCTGTTCCTGCAGGCAGGCGCAAAGTATGTAATGCCGGTAGCGGAGCATCATGACGGCTTTCAAATGTACGGCAGCGCCATATCCCGCTGGAACGCGGCTGCGATGGGGCCCTGCAGAGACCTCCTGGGCGAGCTGAAATCCGCATGCACCGGCAAAGGGCTCCATTTCGGCACATCCTCCCACCGGGCAGAACACTGGTTTTTTATGTCGCACGGCAAAGAATTTGACAGCGATATCAAAGAACCGCTTGCCCGCGGGGATTTTTACTGGCCCGCAATGCCGGAGCCTGACCCGCAGCAGCTTCAGAGCACGCCGTACCCTTCAGAAGAATTTTTACAAGACTGGCTGGTACGCACTTGCGAGCTTGCAGAAAAATACCGGCCAGAGCTGCTGTATTTTGACTGGTGGATACAGCATGAAGCATTTAAGCCCTATCTGAAAAAAGCCGCCGCCTATTACTACAACCTGGGCGCATCAGACGGTATCAGCGGCGCCATCTGCTACAAACACGACGCCATGATGTGGGGAAGCGGGATACCAGAAATCGAACGCGGCAGCTTTCAGGACGCCAAGACATACGTTTGGCAGACAGACACAGCGATCGCCAATAATTCCTGGTGCTATACCGATACGCTGGAATACAAAAATGCGGGCGATATCATCCGTATGCTGGTAGATGTCGTCAGCAAAAACGGGAACCTGCTGCTGAATATCGGCCCCAAAGGAGACGGCAGCATTCCGGAAACAGACGCGCAGATACTAAAGCAGATTGGGGCATGGCTAAGCATTCACGGAGAAGCCATATACGCAAGCCGCGTGTGGAGGGTATCCGGCGAAGGGCCGACAAAGACAGCGGAAGGGCAGTTTACAGATTTACAGCCGCCGGTGTATCAGGAAAATGATTTCAGATTTACGGCGAAGGGCGGCGCGATTTATGTATTTGCCATGCAGTATCCGGAGCATGGGAGGATCCTGGTGCGTTCCCTTGCCAAGAGCGCGGATCAGAATGTGCCGAATTTCCATGGACTGATTGAGGATGTGGCGGTACTGGGGGAAGAGCGGATGCCGGAGTGGGCGGTTGACGGAGAAGGACTTCATATCAGGATGCAGGTTGCAGACCGGAGATTCCCGGTGGCGCTGCGGGTGCGGGTGAAGTAGCGGCGGTGATTTTCAGGTGTTTTTTGCGTAAAGCGGCAAAATTCTGACTCTGGGCGGCAGAATTGACATTGTGCTGCGTTTTTTAGTGGCTATGCGGACGCTGGATGAGGGGGAAAGGGCCTGGCTTCC
>CANOET010000058.1 GCA_947564835.1 uncultured Eubacterium sp.
CAGCGTTGCCCCAGTCCGCCCAAGGTGTGTCTCCCGGCGCGTCCCCTGGCCACCGTCCGCAGAGTCGTCCGCTTAACCACATCACCCCCCTGGCCAATCAAGCTCTTTCGGGAAGCAAAAAACGCAACACAATGTCAAAAATATTTCTTTTACTTAAAATCTGAAATACAAAAACGCCTGAAAAGACCCATTCACCAGATACGCCGTAATCACCGCCAGCAATCCAAGCACCACCAAAGGTTCCACACCACCGTATATTCTCCTTCCAGCAAGGCCCCATCTACTCTCCCTCTCCTCACCATGCCGCATATCCAAAGAAAACTCTTTTACCTGATTCCGGCACCATCCTTCTGCTTTCCGACAGCCCCCATTCCAGATATGCCACGGCACCACAGCCCCTGCCGCCGCAAGCAGTAATACAACCGCATAGCTTTTCAGATAATAGGCCGCCTCCTCCGAAATCCCCGCAATCCCGCCCGCGCCAAACAATCCGCCGAGATCGCGAACCGCCTGGCCTGCATCCTGCGCATGGAAGATTACAAAACTGATCAGAATCAAAAACAAAAAATACATCCTTGCCAATATCCTGTTTTTCTCCAGCAGTTTTTTCATCCATCCTGTTTTCTCTAATGTCAGCAGAACGGCAAAATACAGCCCCCATATAACAAAATTCCACTCTGCCCCGTGCCAAAGGCCCGTCAGTATCCATACAGCAAAAATATTCCGAATCTGCCGATACCAGCCCATACGGTTTCCGCCCAGCGGAATATAGACATAATCACGGAACCAGGAGCCAAGCGATATATGCCAGCGCCGCCAGAACTCCGTCATACTTGCGGACAGAAACGGACGGTCAAAATTCTTTGGCAGGTGAAACCCAAAGATCCTGCCAAGCCCTACAGCCATATCACTGTAGCCTGAGAAATCATAATAAATATAAAACGTGCAGCTGACCGCATACATCCAGTAAAATAAAACCGACTTTTCCTGTGAATCCCGAAACACCGCGCATAACTCCCCCAGCTGGTCCGCAAGCAGCACCTTTTTTGCCAATCCAAGTACAAAACGGCGGATTCCTGCTGCTGCCAGCTGCCAGGAATGCTGACGCGCCGCCAGTTGTTTTTCAATATCGCTGTAACGGACAATCGGCCCTGCAATCAGCTGTGGAAACATCGTAATATACAATGCCAGATGCACGGGATTTTTCTGTGCGGCGCCGCCTCTGTATACATCCACCGTATAGCTGATCATCTGAAACGTATAAAAGCTAATACCAACCGGCAGCGCCGCATGCAGCAGCGTCACGGGAACCCCTGTGAGCGCATGCAGATTTACAAGCAAAAAATCTGCGTACTTAAAATACAGCAAAAAAGAAAGGCTGATACCGGCGGATACCGCACAAAATATCTTCCCGGCCCTTTTTCCCCTATACTTTTCCACCAGCAGGCCGAAGCCGTAACCAAGGCAGACCGAAGCGCCCATCACGAAAATATTCCGCGGTTCTCCCCATGCATAAAACACCAGGCTGCACAAAAGAAGGATGCTGTTTTTATAATGGTACGGGCATACAAAATACAAAGCCAATGTAACAGGCAGAAAATAATACAGAAACACAATACTGGAAAATACCATTACGCAATCGGCGCCTCTGCCAGGACTGTTACATTCTTAAATACAGACCGCGCATATGCCTGAAAGGTTTCCATAACCCCGGCTTCTCCGTAAGCTGTAATCACATAAGTGCCGTCCGCATCCAGAACCGCCAGCGTATCCGGCTGCCCGCACATCCACTGTTTCTTAAGCAGCGCAGATTGTACGGCTTTGGCAAAAGCGCTTTTATCAGCATTGTCTTTCAGGCGGTAAGCAGCGCCGGTAAATACGTTGCCGTTCATCATATGCACCATGGAAGCAGCTTCTTCCAGCTGATCCGCAAGGTCTGGCGGTAGGCCAAGCGTTGCTTCCAGTTCTTCTGTTTTCCCGGTATCAAAACTGCCCGGGGCATCCATCACGGCATGCTCCTGATCCCCGCCATACATGGCAAACCGGTCTTCCTGTGTGTAGGCGCCTGCCACAGCCTGCAAGGCTTCCAGGGCTGACGCATAGGCGGAGCCTTCTTCCCTCTGTTCCTGCTTGCGTCCAATGCTGCAGCCTGCGCCTGCAGCCAGAAACAACAATGCCAGGCAAAAAACGGTTATTCGATTCCTGCTTTTTCGCATTCCATTCTCCTATCTTTCTCTGCACAAATGCATTTTCAGATAGTTTTCCCATAATTTCAAATATTACTCTGCAAAATCCAAATGATAATAAGTAAAATTTCCCTGGATCAGCAGTTTTCCATGATCATCCATAAGCTTCGTGCAGACTACCGAAATTTTGTTCCCATTTCTTTGTACATCCGCTTCACAATACAAATACTGCGTCCCTGTTACCGGACGCATATAATTTACGGATGCGTCCAGCGTCGTTACATGATCCCCATATGTCGCTGCCGCAATACCCGCCAGCGTATCCGCCAATGCAAATGCGCACCCTCCATGCATCCCGCCATAGATATTCGTTAGCCGGGGCTGCAGGCGTATCCGCGCCCGGGCATGTCCGTCTGCTGCTTCCAGCAGCTCCATGCCAATCAGAACGGCAAACGGGTTGCGTGCAACGATTTCTTTCATCTCATCAAATTTCATAGTAAAGAGTTCCTTTCCTGATTGATCAGTATGTAACAGTTCAGATAACCCATTGAACTGTTACGCATGCGGACTGTTCTTCCGACTGACCGCAGCGCTTCCTCCACAGGCTCATCAAATAGCCAAACCCCTCATGGATAACAACAAGCATCATGTTTTCAGCGACACACCTTGCAGTGGTAAGGGGATTCAGCTTGCTTTCTAAGTTCCTAATTTTCAAATTTATTTTATTAGCATACACTGGCAATCGCATTATGAAAGATCATCTTTCCCGAAATCTGACGGCTTACGCTTGCCTGTAATGTTTCTATATATTTTCCGTTTGTTTTTCTGTGTTTTTTTCCATGACAGGATTTCGCTTGCACTAAAATATTTTTCTTCTTCCTGGTCTTGTTCTGTTTCCACCTTTCTGCACCTGTACCAGTTCCAGCATTTTCCCGCCATTCTTCCAGTATATTCTTATGTGACAAACTGTCTGCCCCTTGCCTGCTCCATCCCATTGGCCGTGAACTCATCCTTGCTGACAGCACATGGCTGATATGCCCCTCCGTACTGCTTCCCATTGTTTTGGAATAAAGATGATAATGATGTTTCGAGACAAATTCTTCTAATATCTCCCTTTTATACTCTTTGCCTTCTTCCACTTTATTTATAAGTCCACTCTCATACACACAGTAATCCCCTATCTTTCCAAATATATTTGTATATAATGTTCCCAAATATCCGCTACAACTTCTTCTACCGTCATTGCTTTTTGGCTATTCATTAATGACATTGTTGCATATAACTTTAATTCCCCATCTATAACTTTTGCATCATACATGCCATTCCAAGAATTTCCACTACCAAATGGTATTGTATTATCAGACAATCCTATATTCTCTCTTCCACCGCCAAACATACTGCTCAAGAATAATTTCAACCCTCTTGCTAACTGCCCATTTCTATAAAATTGAAAAATCACAGTTCTTGTATCAACTTGATCAATCTGCACCTGCATCCATGCGTTTTGCTTTTGATATTGCTGGCATAATTTTGATAACAGTTTCACAATCTGATTAAAACTTTCTCTTACAAATTGATTTATTTCCAAATCTGTCGGTTCAGCATTAAATTTTGTTTTTGGTATACCTAATGTTGCAAATAAATCATTATCATCACTAACCTGACTTCTTCCATTTCCAAGAAAGCCTTTCTGGCTTAATTTTTCTTCAATACTCATACAAACATCTGCAATATTGGGATTATTCATATCAGAAACAACTTCCAAAAACTCTGCAATATTAGAAGATATATCCTGTCTCCGTTTTAAATCCTCATTTAGCTTTCCAAGATTCTGCACGTTAATTTCTTTCAATGTACCCTCTAATTCTTTAAATTCATCTTGCCAATACTTTACATATTTTGCTCTTGTAACAGGACTATAGATTCCTGAATATATGACAGCAGGGAAAATTTTATCTCTATAATTTCTATCTCTCATTACTTCCAAAACTTCATACATGCAATTAGCCGATTTCAAATATGAATCTGAAATAAGAAGAATTGTATAATCCATATTGCTAATAGATTGCATATATTCTTTTATGCTTCCCCATTTCTTAATATCTATTGTATCTCTATGTAATTCAATATTTCGATTTCTCTTAAAAAAGTCATAAATTCTATCGGCTTCACTTGAATCACTCCAACAATAAGATAAAAATATATTCACTTTCATAAATGTAACTCCTCCATATATAGCTTAGTAAATAATGACTTACACTTCCCTCAAATCCTCACATAATGGCAACAATGCATCCAATCTTTCTACAATTCTCTGCTGTTCCTCTATAGGAGGAAGTGGGATTATCATCTTTGATAAAGTTTGTCCATTACAGTTAGGTTGACATCCCTGTGTTTTTCCATTTTGTAACTGTACCCAATATAGCTGGCTTTCCATAAAAAGTTTTAAATATTGCGGAATCAGTTTAGCATTATATCTTGTTCTTATTAAATATCCTGCATAAATAGCATCTTCTGGAACATTATTTACCAAAAATGATTTTCCTACTGTTCCTCCTGTTCTTGCAAACAAAATATCATTTTCCTTTAAAAGATACGTTTCTATTTCTCCATCTGATATATCACAATATGGTACACTATTCCAATTCACCGAATTATCTTGTATATCACTGATGCGAACCATCTTTATTTTTCCTGATTCTTGGGCAGGAGCATTATAACCATATTGAATTGAATATGCTAAATTTCCCCATCTCACCCATCTCCAACTATCAGGAATATCAAATGGCGTCTCTTCTTCCTCAATGTCAGATAACGCTTTTTCCTTTTTGATTTTTTTTTGTGTAGTCAGTTCCTCTTTTTCTTTTCTGATCACTTCCAACAATTCATCCACACTACTATCAGCCTCCAACTGCTCTGTCAGTTTTCCCTGTATAGCAGCTTGAAGCAATGCATCTTTCATATTTGTTGGAAACTCTTTCTTTAATGCTTCTAACTCTTTTTCAATCGTCTCATATTCATCAATCTTCGGCATAATCTCGTTGATTTTATCAACAATTCTCTGCTGTTCTTCGACAGGAGGAATTGGAATGAGCATTTTCTTAAACACCTCAAATGGTGGGATATTTTTTATCGCTGATCCTTTACTCCCCTTTTGCGCTTCCATTTTCAATACACTATCAAAATATATTAAAAAATACGTTATATTAAGAGATTGAACAATATTCATCCTCATTAATGCCTGGTTTATAATTCCAAATTCAATATTATCAGGCATTATGTATGTTTCTCCAATGGTTCCAGCACAACTAACAATAATATCGCCTGTTTCAACAACAAAGCCTTTCATTTTAAAATCAAAATACTCTTTAGTGATGTAATATTCTCCTAAAGATGCATCTTTTTGTATTGCATTTTTTTGTTCATAAACCTTAACTGTATTCTCGCTTTTCGGCACAAACATACTCTTAGTCAAAGCACTTCCAAAAGGACCTTTTTTATATATACCTATATTTCCTAATTTTTCCCATCTCCAATTTAGAGGAATATCATAAGGTTTTTCTTCCTCCTCTTCAATAGGAATTTTTTTCTCTTCCCTTGCATTCTTCTTATAAAAAAGGAGCTTCTTCTCTTTCTGTATATTTATCAGCATTTCGTCCACATCACTATCAGTTTCAAGCTGTTCTGTCAGCTTCCCCTGCAATGCAGCCTGCAATACTGCCTGTCTTAAATCCTCTGCCAATACCATAACTACACTCCCAACATATCCATTATCTCTTGTAGTTTTGCATCCATCTTCCGATCAAGCCTTTCCCTCTCCGCTTTAAAATTCTCTATTGTCTCTTTCGGAGAAAGAATCACTTTTTCTTCATTTGGAAAACCACAAAAGTCTAAACTATAATTATTCGCTGCAATTTCTTCAACAGATATCTTCCTTGCTTTCCAAGTCTCTGTCATAGAACTGTCTTTTTTTTCATCTTTAATCTCTATACGATTATCCCACCACTCATCCAAAGCAGACATTTTCTCCCTTATCATAGGATTCTTTTTCATAGAAAATTTCTGTCCATTTGGCAAATCAAATCTGTAAAACCATACCTCTTTTGTCGGCTCTGTCTTATTAAAGAAAAACAAATTCGTTGCAATACTTGTGTACGGAGCAAAACAGCTCCCAGGAAGCCTGATTACTGTATGTAAATTAAATTCTTCTACCAGCTTCTTCTTAATTGCACTCTTGCTGTTATCAGTTCCAAAAATAAAGCCATCAGGAAGAACTACCCCACATCTTCCATTTTTATTAAGTCGATACATAATTTCTATCATAAAGAGGTCTGCTGTTTCTGAATTTCTAAGTTCAGCTGGGAAATTTTTCTGCACAATTTCAAGTTCTGAACCACCATAAGGAGGATTCATAAGGATAACATCAAACTTATCATCATCTGTGTATCTTCTTACATCCTGTTCCAATGAATTGTCATGCATAATATCTGGCTCTGCAATGTCGTTTAACAGCATATTCGTTGTGCAGAGCATATAGGGAAGCTGCTTCTTTTCCACTCCATAAAAGGAATGCTGCAGTTTTGGTAAATCTTCTACTTTGATTCCTGCATTTTCTACATGATGAAGCGCATCTACAAGAAATCCTCCTGTACCACAAGCAAAATCTGCAACTTTTTCTCCAATCTTTGGATCAACCTTATCCACAACAAAAGATGTAATTGCTCTGGGTGTATAAAATTCCCCATTATTTTTCTGCAGACCTTTCAACAAAGTTTCATAAATATCGTTGAATGCATGTCTTTCGTTATAATCAGAAAAATCAATTTCATCAAATATGTTAAGAAGCTGCCTAAGAAGAACCCCATTTTTCATAAAATTCGTAGATTCCCTCATGAACTCCCTTACAATAAGGGATGCCCTGTCTGCTCTTGTAAAAAGATACACATCCTCCCCCTTTTCATTCTTAACAGCATCGCCTGACAAGACTCTGAATAGCTTATTATTAACAAAATCAATCAGTTCTTCCCCTGTCATCTGATCCTTTACGGAATCCCCTGTTACCCAATCTCTCCAACGATAGCCTATTGGAATGATTGGGGCATAATTATCCTGTGTCAGTTCCCACTCTTCCTCTTTATAATCAAAAATCTTCAAGAACAAAATCCATACAATTTGGGAAAGCCTTTGCTCATCCCCGCCAACACCTGCATCTCCACGCATAATGTCCTGCAATCTTTTTATTAACGTAGCTAATGCCATAATTCTTTCTCCCTGTTGTCTAATATAACACTTCTTCTATCTGTTTCATTAAATCAATAAAATTCTGCTTATTTCCACCGAAGACATTTTTCAATATCTTCATAGATGTATAACCTTTCTCCTTGAATACCGGCAGATTGAACACAGTAATATCTTTTAGTTTAGAAAAGTCCTCTGTCTTGTATTCATTAAGAATGGTTTCAATAATATCTCTTTTTTCAACATCCAATTTATTTACGATATCTGAATCATAAACTTTCTTCAGTCTCTCATCTTTTGATTGCGGTGGCTGCTTATATCCTACTAAGCCAACAATATCAAATTTATCAATATAATATCCAACTGCCTCACTAATCTTCCTTACATATGTTCTTTCAAGCAGCAAGTCCATCGTCATTCCATCCTTATCATCTGATGTTTTGAAAGAAACATAAAAATCCTGATATGTTGGATAATGAGTCAAAATATTATTCTTTACACAGCTTTCAATATTTTGCTTAATAAGGTTTCCATTTTCATCGGTATAACGAACTTCCTCCCCATCAATGGTAACATCTACACCATTCACTTTTACCTTCTGGATATGACCTTTTGATTTACGTTTATCTTTATTCTCACTATTTTCATCTGTTTCTTTCTGAGGGCTTCCCTTTGGAAATGAACCATTTTCGCCAACTTCCATTACAGCCACTGGTTCACCATCAAATTCTGGATCTTCAAATTGATGGTAATTTGATCTGAAATCTAAAATAGTGAAATGCAGTTTGTTCTTCTTTTCTTCATCAATCGTAAAGTTTTCATTGATTCTTGTTCCTCTGCCGATAGTCTGCTTGAACTCCGTCATAGAACCGATAGACTTATCCAAAACAATCAATTCACAAGTTTCTGAATCCACACCTGTTGACATCAGTTTGCTTGTAACTGCAATAACAGGATATTTTGTATTTGGATCAGTGAAGTTTTCCAGTTCTGCCTTTCCAACTTCATCATCACCTGTAATCTTCATTATGTACTTACTGTTTTCCTGAACCAAATCTGAATTAAGATTTTTCAGCTTCAAAACCATTGCATCTGCATGGTCAATATTTTCACAAAATACAATCGTTTTTGCACATCTGCAATTATTTTCTTTCATATAATCGGTAATTCTTTTTGCAACAATTTCCTGTCTTTCTTCCACAATAATAGTTCTGTCAAAGTCTTTTTGGGTATAAACCCTGTCTTCCACAGGATTCCCATCTACATCCAGTTTGCCTGATGGCGGTCTGTATCCATCCTTATCAATATTAAGTTCAACTGAAATAACCCTGTATGGAGCAAGAAAACCATCTTCAATTCCCTGTTTCAATGAATATGTATACAATGGTTTATCATCTGTTTCTGCACAAAAATAATTGATATTTGACACATCCTCTGTTTCTTTTGGCGTTGCAGTAAGACCAAGCTGTGTAGCAGAACCAAAATACTCCAATATTTCATGCCAGTTAGAATCCAAATCAGCAGATCCCCTATGGCACTCATCCACAATAATCATATCAAAAAAATCCGGCGGGAGTTCCTTATAATAGTCTTTATCTTTGCTCTTCAACTGCTGATAAAGCGCTGTATATACTTCATAAGCAGTATCTTTTTTAATATTTGCACTTTTCATTTTTACCATAACACCCGCATCTACAAATGGCTTAAAATCTTTCTGCATTGTCTGGTCTGCAAGTGCATTTCTATCAACCAAATATAAGATTTTCTTTTTTGTCTTACTCTTCCACAATCTCCATACAATCTGAAATGCAGTAAATGTCTTGCCCGTTCCCGTTGCCATGACAAGGAGCATCCTGTTTTTTCCCTGTGCGATTGCATCAATTACCCTGTTGATAGCGATTCTCTGATAATAACGTGGTTTCTTCGGCTTTGCCTTTGACGCATCAATATAATAAGGTTGATTGATCAACCTGACTTCATCTTCTGTCAGACCTTTTTCCTTAATATACCGATTCCACAATTCTTCTGGATACGGAAAATCCAGCATTTTTAGTTTATCGTTATTCTTATGTATGATTAAATCCTCTTCAATCAAATCAATCCCATTTGTCGTATATGCAAACGGAATATCCAAAATCCCAGCATATTCAAGAACCTGCTGATATCCCTCCATTGCACTATGGTTTATCCCCTTTGCTTCCACCAATGCTAAGGGAACATTATCTTTAAACAAGAGTAAATAATCTGCCTTTTTCTTATCTCCCCTTGATACTTTATCTCCGTCAATATTTACTCTGCCATCCGTAAAATAATATTCCATAACAATGTTGTCAGAATTCTCTTTTCCCCATCTTTCCTGAATGATAGGTGTAATATACTTTTTCTTTGTATTTTCTTCATTTTTCTGCTGCTCTGCAATTTCTTCAGGTGTCAACTGCATAATCTTTTCTCCCTCAATTCATTTATTGTAATATATTTCCTGTCCAATTTTCAGGATTTTAATTTTTTCATTATCTTTTTTGCTTCTTCTGTCAGAACATACCTGCCCTTTGTATTATTGTAAATTTTAACATAACCATTATCAATCAATTCATTCAAGACCATATTTATCTTTGCTTTACTGCATCCAATAGCATCAGCTATCTCCTGCTGTGTAATAGGGCATATCTCTAGATTATTAATCTCTATCTGATGTTCATACAATGTTTTCAAAACCGAATATCTATCATTCGTAAAAAATTCTAACTTGTTCATTATCATTACCTTTTATGTTCAAAATTTCTTCCTAATGATATTATTATAATGCTTCTATATCAGATTGCAAACCAATTTTTGTATAAGCATATTTTTCGTTTCATTCAAAATCTGAAGTTTTTTCACTTTTCTCAAAATCATATTTTTCACTTTACTTTTTATCATTTACAGGCAGAGCACATGTTATTAAATTGATGAATAATAGCCTCTTAACCATTCCCTTCATTAGAGAGCTCTTGTCTACATCTGTCTGCTTCCGTAGCTTATTAGTATCAGAGTAATCAGACACAAGCCGATTTAGTTTCTGCATCACAGATTTATCTCTTGTATAGACATTTGCCGTCTGCTCTCTGATGTTGCAGTTTACCACCATTTCCATTTCATACTTTGTTAAATTTGTCATATTCTCTAACCCTCCTAAATTTCTGTATCAAAAAAGGATTACATCTCGCAATCCCTTTTCCAGTGTGTTCCTGACCTGTATTTTGTTTGATGTACCTATAACTGGAACGCTATATCAATCGCTGTCTGAGTTTCCTCAAACGATGCCGCCCAACTGTCAAAATGACCGAATCCCAAACGCTGTAAGGTATTGTACTGGAGATAACGCATATTGGTGTAAAGCTCCGTCATACTGTTACTGATCGGCATTCCAGTTGCTACACTTTATACATTACAAAAAATGCCGATAAATACGCTATCCATACGAAAAGCGGATACCCATTGTGTAAGGTATCCGCTTTATTCACAGTCTTATTTAATTAAACTTTCAAAATCTCTATATCCTCTTTTGCGAGACCCGTATACCTGATAATTTTTTCCATAGGCTCATTATCTGCTATCATATTTTGAGCAATTTCAATTTTTTCTTTTTGTTTACCTTTCTGTTCTGCATGAAATAACGCCTGTGCTTCATCATGCCTTGCTTTTTCCCGGAGTCGTTCTTTCTCACGGAACTCTGACGAAGCCGTAATCGTATAATAAGCATTGATCGCCTGGCTCATAACTGGCACCTCCATTTCTTTAATTTTCTCCAGTTCCTCTTCAGTATCCGCCTTGAACAGAGAAAGCCACAGAAGCAGCATATTCTCCTGGGTTATATCATCCGGCAGCTTTGGAAGCTCAAAGAAATGAAACCCCATTTTATCCGACAGCAGTGTATGGCGCGTCGCTTCAAGCGGCTGGAAGAATGAATGGTATTCCACGCAGTCAAACTGAACATAATCAATAATGCTGATAATAATTGTCCTTGGCAGTTCAGAGTAACCCTGCCCGGTAAGCAGCGCGGATGAAAACTCCCTCGCCCAGTAATACATCACTCTCTCCGGGTAATCGCCCTCATTGCTGACCTGCACCTCCAGGTCGACCTGCCGGCCGTTCACCGTCATATTGATATCCAGCCTGCAGAACTTGTCGCTAAGGTTTTCCGGCGGCATTTTCCAATGCCCCCTACATATAACCATTGCCGCCGTCCAATATATTAAAAAGGTGATTCCGTAAATTCCTGTTTACATTCAACAAATGCTTTATTTATGCGGTTTTCAGGCCCTTTTACTTCTCAAGACTTTTCATAGCCGGAAATATATGACTGTTTGTCTTATTTTTGTACCTTTCCAGCAGCCTTTTTCAGAAGATGCGTTTCCCGCAGCAGCATCCCTCCCGCAAGCAAAAATGCCACAAAGTCCGCAATCGGCGCCGCATACATTGCGCCCTCCAGCCCATAAAACCGCGGCAGTATGATCAGCAGCGGCATCAGAAACAGAATCTGCCTGGTCAGTGACATAAAGGCTCCCGCAGCCGCTTTCCCAATGGATGTATACATATTTGCGACAATCGGCTGAAACTGGTTGGCAAAGGTGAAGAACAGATAAATTTTAAAATACCGCTCTGCAAACTGAAAGTATTCTTCACTTTCCTGGCCGAACAGCCCGATGATCTGCCTTGGAAAGGTCTGGAAGCAGAAAAACGCAATGACTGAAATAACTGTCGCGCATCCAATGGATTTCCAGACGGCCTCCAGTACACGCTCATATTGCTTTGCACCGTAATTAAAGCTGACAATCGGCTGCATGCCCTGTGAAATACCGATGACGATGGAAAAAAACATCATCCCGACTTTGGAAATGATCCCTGCGCAGGCAAGCGGAATGTCGCCGCCGTAAGCCGACTGGCTTCCATAAAACGTCAGTACGTTATTTAAGACAATCTGCACAAGCATCATCGCGAACTGGTTAATGCACGGCGACATGCCGAGCCTTGCAATATTTCCCCAGCAGGCAGCTTTTGGCCTAAAGCACTCCCGTTTTAACGGAACTGTCCGAAAACGTGTCAGATACCATGCCACCAGCACGGCCGATACGACCTGCCCGATGACCGTTGCCCATGCGGCTCCCTGGATGCCCAGTCCGAACCCGATCATAAACAGTGCATCCAGCGCCGTATTTACGACAGCGCCTGCCAGTGTACAAAGCATGGAAAACCGCGGGCTGCCGTCTGCCCGCACCAGGTTGGACCCTCCGGTCGTAAATATCAGGAACGGAAACCCGAAAGAGGTGATTCCTGTATATGTCAGCGAGTACGCCAGTGTCTGGTCTGTTGCCCCGAAAGCTGCCATCATCGGATTGAGAAAAATCTTGGTGATGATACAGAGCGTTACACCGATTACTATAGTCATCGTGATTGCATTGCCGGCGTATTTTGCCGCTTTTTCCCGGTTGCCGCGCCCCATATTCAGATTAAAATTCGCCGCCCCGCCGATGCCGCACATCAGCGAGATAGCCGTACAGCTCATCGTCAGAGGAAATGCTACGTTCGTTGCCGCATTTCCCAGCATCCCGACATAATGCCCGATAAAAAACTGGTCTACAATATTATATAATGCACTGACCAGCATGGCGATAATGCTTGGAATCGCAAATTCCGCCAGCAGCCTGCCTACGGGCTTGATTCCGAGCGGATTTTTGTCCTGTTCGATGGTCTTTGGTGTCATAAGTCCCCTTCTTTCTTAAAATATTGGATCAGTCCCAGTAAGATTCCCGCAAAGACAAAGAAATCTGCGCTGTTAAATACAAGCTTTTGAAACCATCCCGGCCCGAAGCCAAAGCTGATATAATCCACAACATGCCCTTTGCGGATACGGTCATACAGATTGCTGAGGCCCCCGCCTGTCAAAAAAGAAAGCCCCGTTTTTGCGGCATACAGGCCCTTTTTTGGCAGAAGGTACAAAAGGCAGGCCCCGGTTGCGGTGAGTACGGACGCATGGAGCAGCCGCACGCATCCCGGGCGGCTGCTTAGAAAATTGCCGGCTGCCCCGGTATTATAATATTTTCGCAGCACAATCTTCCCGCCTGCAATACGGCGTTTGTCGTTTTGTGTGTATGCCTTGTCCATATGCTGTTTGATACCGTATTCCATAAAAAAGATGATTCCAATCAAACCGAGAAAAACCATGTAACCTCCCCCTTTCTATATGTCTATTGTATCATGAGATCCGCAAAAGACAAACTTTTTTCTTTCCGGACAAAAAAAGACACTATTTATCTTTTTTAAATCCTTTTGCTCTGCAGGATGGTTATATTATATGTAAAAGCTTTTACACCACACTCCAAAATCAAAAAAAGAAAGGAGGCCGCCCTTGGAAGACCGGGAGCTGATCCGGCGGATACAAAACGGCCAGAAAGAATATTTAAACGAGATTGCAGAAAAATACTACAACGATATTTTCTATTTCTGCTGTTACCAGATCGGAAGCCGGGAAGACGCCTACGATCTGACGCAGGATACCTTTCTGCGTTTTATCCGTTATGTTGAACATTATCAATACAAAAACCTGAAAGGCTACCTGCTGACAATCGCTATGAACCTGTGCCGCAGCCATCTGCGTACCGGACTGCAGGCTGCGGATACGATTCAAGCAGATCCGCCTCTGCCCGGCACGCAGCGGCCCGGTTCCCGTACGGAGAACCGCCTGCTGCTTGCCGAAGCGCTGCGAAGCCTTCCGGAGCCGCAGCGGGAAGCCGTGCTGCTGCATCATTTTTATGGTTATAAAAACCGGGAAATCGCCCAGATGACAGGCGCTTCCCATGCCGCCGTAAAGTCCCGGATCCAACAGGGGCTGTCAAAGCTGCAACGATTACTGGACAAGGAGGATTTTTATGAATGACCACAAATCCAACGGCCGAAAGCTGTATGAAGAAGAAATCCAAAGCTTTCCGCCTGATCCGGCAAGAAAAGCCGAAAGCCTGCGGGCCATTCAGCAGGCTGTTTTACAAAAGCGCATCCAAAAGCGCCCTTCATTTGCAGAAAATGTCTGGAACCAGCTTCGTTTCCAGACCTGGCAGCACTGGGCAGCGCAGGGAAGCGTCCTGCTTTTTGCACTGCTTTTCGTACTGCGGATCCAAAGCCGCTGTAAGGCCCCTGCGGATTCGATTGCCGCGTGCTCCGTATTTCTGGTTTTTTCGGGAAATATCTGCTTAAGCGGCATCGTGCGGCTGTTTTCCAAAAATATGGCAGAGCTGGAAAAAACGCTGTACCTGGATTTAAAACAGATGGTATGTATCCATATGCTGGAAGCAGGCATCTTTGACCTGCTCGTCCTTGGCATCCTGGCCGGATTTTCTGCCAGCCGCCTGGACACCGGGGCCTTCGCATATACGCTGTACCTGCTTGTCCCTTTTTTATGGTCAGAAGTATTTTATCTCCATATGCTGACGCACGCCCGCAGCGCAGCTTCCAGCTTCCGTCAATTATCCGCCGCTGCATTATGCGGCATCGCGGCGCTGTTTCCATCCCTTTGGAAAAACGCTTATCTGCCGGAAACCATACCTGTATGGGCGCTGCTGTCTGCCGCCGGCTGCTGTCTGCTGGCAATTGAAATCCGCTCGGTCTTCGGTTCCATCGATGCCGGCGACCGTTTCTGCCAGCAAAGCTGACGATATCCAAAATTTGCACGAACAGGAAAGGAGTTTTTTATGCCGGAACTTATCATAGACCGGGTAACCAAACAATTCAAAAATAAAATTGCAGTCAACGCTGTATCCCTGCAGCTTACTTGCGGTGTGTACGGATTTCTCGGCGCCAACGGAGCCGGGAAAACCACGCTGCTTCGGATGCTGTGCGGCATCCTAAAGCCGACCGCCGGAGAAATCCGCTGCAATGGGATCGAAATCGGTGCGCTGGACGGCGAATACCGCTGCATGCTCGGGTATCTGCCGCAGGATTTTGGCTATTACCCTAACTTTACCGCCAGGCGCTATCTGGAATATTTAGCCGCCTGCAAAGCCGTACCAAACCACCTGATCCAGGACAAGGTCTGCGAAATGCTGGAGCTGGTCGGGCTGGCACAGACAGGCAGGCAGAAAATCCGCACCTTCTCCGGCGGCATGCTGCGGCGTCTCGGCATAGCGCAGGCGCTTTTAAACGACCCTGAGATCCTCATCCTGGATGAACCGACCGCCGGCCTGGACCCAAAAGAACGCATCCGCTTCCGCAATATTATCAGTGCATTATCCAAAGGACGGATCATTCTTTTATCCACACATATCGTATCTGACGTAGACTTTATTGCCGATGAAATCCTGCTGATGAAACAGGGCCGCATGATCGAACAGGGCCCCGTTTCCCAAATCACAGAACATATGCAGGGAAAAGTATGGGAATATCTGGCAGCTCCGCAGGAAGCCGCACGCATCCAGGCAGCATTTGCCGTCAGCAACCTGCGCAACGAAGGAGAAAACATCTATCTTAGAATCCTATCCCAGTCCTGTCCGTGCGAAGGGGCTGTCCCCGCCGCTCCAGGGCTTGAGGATGTTTATCTATATTATTTTGAGGAGGAACCGGAACATGTGGAACATATGGAAACAGGAAATCTATAAAACAGCATCCCGCAAGATTCTCTGGCTGGGCCTGCTCCTGCTGCTGCTCATTGTACATCTGCGCCTGTATGAAGAACGCAGCCGTTACTCCGTAACAATTGACGGGCAGTCTTACAGCGGCCAGGAAGCCATCGAAAAAGACCAGGCGCTGACAGCAGCCTACGCAGGCATATTAACCGAAGAAAAAGTACACCAGATCTATCAGGAATTTGGTTTCTATTATTATGACCCGCAGCAGGATCAGATGGTCGGCAATTACTGCAGCCAGTATATTACCCGGGAGATGACCAATTTCAACCAGACAGACTCCGGCCAGCTTGAAAGCATCCAATTCCTGGAAGGAGACGCCTGGGAGCAGAAAGCCGCGCCATTGCTGCAGGGCAGCGTCCGATTTGACTATGCCTATGGATGGAGCGACTTAAGAGAAACATTTTCGTTCCTAATGTCGATCGTTTTGTTCGTTCTTTTTATCATCGGGATCTCCCCCGTATTTTCCGATGAATACATGCTGAAAACAGCGGATATCCTGCTGACGACAAAACGGGGCGCAAAAAGCGGAATCTGGCTGAAAATGGCGGCTGCCCTTGTCCTGTCCGCTGTGATTTATACCGTATTTTCCGCACTCCTCTGGCTCATGTACCAGTCGGTATTCGGCACACAGGGGCTGGACGCTTCCGCGGTACTGATCGGCGTGCCGCTGCAGGGCTACGGCCTGGACAGCATCCTGCATTTTTTCCTATTTGCCTTTTTCCTGGGCCTGGCAGGGCTGCTGCTGCTAACCAGTATGACACTGGCCGTTTCTGCCATATGCCGGAATGCATTTTTGACCGTCATTATTTCCATTGTTTTATTTTTGCTGCCGTATGCTTGGATGCAGGCATTGTCCGTGCTGCTGACACCGTTTTTAAGTACGCGCCTGCTTAAGGCATTGTCGCATTTTATGGTATCTATGCCGTTTTTCCTGCCAATAAACTGGGGATTTTCGTTTACCGCGGGACAAGTGCAGATGCATCTTGGGATCGCGGCGGTAATGACTGTTTGCTGTGCGGCGCTTGGGTATTGGAAGTATCGGAATTATCAGGGATAATAGGAGCGTCCGGCCGGAGGGGATGTGGCTGGCCGGACGACTCTGCGGGCTTACAATACCTGAATTTGTGTTTCATGTAAAGCCGGTGAAAACCAGCCGGATGAGGGGGAAAGGGCCTGGCTTCCGGCGACGTTGGAAGAATGTTTAGAAGCCCTTGGTATTCTGCTCGTTAAAGTAGGGGCGGAGCCCAGCGACGCCTTTAGCTTCTGGCGTTTAGCCAGGGCG
>CANOET010000059.1 GCA_947564835.1 uncultured Eubacterium sp.
CCCAGTCCGCCCAAGGTGTGTCTCCCGGCGCGTCCCCTGGCCGCAGCCCGCAGAGGCGTCTGGTGCCACATCCTCTGCCCGTATAGATAATCAAAAAAGGGTGTGCCAGTTCCGGCAGATAGGAATGAGGGAATACTGTGCAATATTACGTCTGGTTTTTGAAATGGTGTGAAAATGGATATATAAAATGCACAAAAAAAAGTCAGAAATTTTTTGAAGTTTATGCACACTTATCTGTGGAAAGATGGTAATATAATTAACGTAAAAACCCCC
This sequence comes from uncultured Eubacterium sp., assembly GCA_947564835.1. GTDB lineage: Bacteria > Bacillota > Clostridia > Lachnospirales > Lachnospiraceae > Eubacterium_J. Next base: position 274 of record CANOET010000059.1, read on the forward strand.
CAATACATTATATAGTTTTTGCTATACCCCATAGTAAAAATACCTTCTCCTAAAAAAGACAGCGTAAGCTGTCTTTTTTACTTTGTGAAAGAAAGCCCGGGCAATCGGGTTATGCGATACGGAATCTATATTTCTGATCTGCGTTTTCAGCGTACCGTCGGCAATCCGGGCGACTGGATTTTGATAAATCTCCATCCGCTCCCCTGCATCGTCTATAATCATATCGGACATGCAGGACATAATAGGATTCTTTTTTCTTTGCTGCCAATGACGTCTGTTCAGTGGAAATATACATTTGTACTTCTGAAAACGCCTTGCTTGTCTGTTGTGATTGGCAATTAGGCAGTTCACGTCTGTTTCTGAATTGTCAGAGAGATTATAACGCTATTTTTTTGCGTTGGGAATGATGTCCGATGGCGTTTTTGTAGGCAAAGGAGGCGGTTTGTGTACATAAAGAAAACAGGCTTCAGCCGCCCGGTTAATACCAGATGACGGAAGTCCTGTTTTTTCTAAGCTGTAAAGGATACAGCGGCTGTTGATGTGATAGATGCTTCATCTGGTAACTGGTTAAACTGACAGATCAGCTTCCAATTATCCGGTGAGATCAACACCTCCTTTTCAATGTCGCGTGACATTGCCAAAGTAGAAATGGTATTTTTCAATATCAATTTTTTATATGCCTTACCTGGTTCATCCTTAATCACTGCCTTGGTCAATGAATTTTTGTATTCCTTGAAACAATTTTTACAGCATAATATTTTGATATAAATATTTTTTTCTTCTGTTTCCCTCTGATAGGATGCCTCCAGCATTGCGACAAGGAAGCTGTTTTGTTCCAGTTGGTTGATACTTTCCTGCTCTAAATCAAGAGCTGAGATCGAGTTGCATATCGGGCAGTGATGATCGTATGACATTTCTCCAGCCAAAAAATCCAGGGTCTGCTTCATTGTCAGATCCAGGGACTGCCCTTCTTGTTCTTCATATTGCGATAGTTCATGATCTTGGAAAGGATATACGTATGTCAGCCTGCTTCGTTTTAAAAATCTGCTGTACATCTCTGACGAAATCAGGCTTGTGTTGCCTGTTGTAATAAAGCTTTTGGTATAAGCGCAAATATCTGTCCAGTCTTTTTGTGTCAATGTGCCAATTTTTTTTAATACCTCTGACAGAACACTCTGTTCATCGTTATAGCTGCTGTAAATCAGCAGAAATTTCTTTTCCTTTTCCGGTACATGTTCAATTTCTCCAATCTGATTTTCATGTTCAATCTTCGCAATTTGAATAAAATCAGATTTCGAAGATTGCTTCACATATATTTGGTTCTCTTCTGTAAGATTTGTAGCAAAACCAATAAACTTTTTGCTGCCGTTATTTACTGAAAAAATATCGGTTTTTAAGAAGATCTCTTCACGAATATCTTTTTCAATCAGTTTTTTAACAAAACGAATCAATACGGATTGAGAAGAAGCCTGCTCTTCAAAATCAAGCTTACGGATATTGATTTTTATTTCTTTCATGTTTTGATACGTTGCCATCCACTCAAAGATCTGACTCATTTCTGATAATTTTATTTTTGGAATATCGCATTGGTTAAAATATGAAATTTTAAATTTATCTTTTGCATTTTTATTATATTCATCCACATATGCTCTCGCGATTTTGAACTTGTCAAATGCAGAGAATTTCGTATTAAAGTGATTAATACTAAAAGATTGAAATGTTCCATCCCAACATGTAGTGGTTCTATGACGATTTCTTAATATTATTTCTTTGTCCCAAGGGTGGTTATGTACAAACAAGCAACTATCATCATACATTTTTCCAACAGATACATACGGAGAACGAATCAGTTTTAGAAGTTGTATCATAATTTCATCACATATTGAAATTTTTGTTAATTCGGAGGATTCTGCTGCTTCTTTTTTGCGATACCAATAATCAGAAGATGCACGCCAACAAGGTGAACTGTAGTATTCTATTTCTTCAATCATCGGTTGTATACACTGCTTCAGTGACCCATATATACGTTTAAATTCCTTTACTTTTTCATTATATGCCATGTCATTTTCATTATATTCCGGATCATCCGATTTAAGAAATAACCATGTTTTTATATATTCATCTGAATATTGCCCCATATAATCAAAACACTTATTCACTTCATAACGTGCGATCAGCTGTTTCATAAGCACCCAATCACCTTTATCAACCTTTTCAGATAAATATTGCTGGATCTCATGAAAATTACATCCTCCGATTCTTCGTTCTATAGCATCTTTAACTCCATCCAGAAAAGGAAGCTTTGATATTTGTATTAACCATAGTTTATTTGAATTAACTGGCTGATCATCAAATATTGCGCCGCTTAAATTTTTGATTCCGGATGTAAACAGCTCATATTTTTCTGAACGATAGATAACCATATCTTTTTCTATTCCTGGTGTAATGTATGTTTGGTATATTCTAAATAAATCTTCAATATTCCTTTCATCAGAATTTACCGGCTGGTGAAAAGTAATCTTTTCACCAGCAATGCCATCTTCTTCTTTTTCTTTTAAGATAAATTTGAATCTATGATAAAACGTCCGGTTTTTGATGGATTCTTCAACATAAAACGTCCAGTTTTTGATGGATTCTTCAACATTATTTAAATTGTTCTCAAATATATAGAGCGGAATGCGATCGCCTGACTCATTTATTATAAATTCATTTCGGTAGATCCATAATAGGTGGCATAACACATCCAGATATAAAACCTGACCTCCCTGCGGGCCATCCGCTGCATCCATTGTTGACAGAAGGCAAAGAAGCTCTACACATTTTTTGCCTTTTTGCATGATGCTGTCTAATATTTTGGGTTCTTTTTCATTCTCACGTTCAAGGCCTGATCTTGAAGAATTGATTGCAACGGTATTGACAAGGCAGCCTGTTTTTCTTCCAAGCAATGGGGTTTTATTGCCATAGGTTCCGATAAAATAAGTCGCATATAACCGATCCTGCAGTTCGTTTTCGTGTTTTTTCTGATTATATTCAAACGCTATGGAGATCTGTTCAGCCTCATAGTGAAAGATCAGATACTGATAATGATCTTTGATTGCTGCTGTCTTGATTTTTGGCAAAGGTTTTTCCCAGGATGTTGCTTCCGGTAAGCGTACTGGTGTTTCCTCAGATTTTATCTCTAATACATCGAATACATGTTGCGAATCGTTTTCTTTTTGCAGCTTGATACATTTGATACTGTTTTTTGGTGTTCTGTTTTTCCCTCTTAATTCCGTAAAGAATAAGGATCTTGCGTCAAACACCATCTCCTCATCTTTTCCATCAAAGAAAAAACGGTCAAAGCGGCTGATTTCCCCTTCATTGTAAACTTCGTCTATCAATCTTGCTAATTTTCCCGTGTTAAATCCCGCATGTTTTTGATTCTTTTTTTCCGCATCATAAATAAATTGAAAAGATAGTGTTGTCTGATTTCTTTCCCATTCCTCATTCGGTTCAATTTCCACATCACCCAGTAATTTTCCCTCTTTTGACTTGCAAATGATAGAAATATTACTGTTAATTTCGAGCTTATCCACAAAGCACAGCAGCGATTTAATGCCGATTCCGTACATGCCTTCCTGCCCGTTTTCTGATTTTTTATCAGAGTTTCCTCTTGTACAAAAGCCATAAATATTTTCCAGCCGAAACCCCTGGTCAGGATAGGTACACGATACTTTATAGGTATGGTTTGCTTCCTTACACACCCGGATTGTCATTTCAGGATTTTCTTTGCCTTTTGCTGTCCATACAATATCGTTTGCATTTTGAACAATCTCATTAAAATACCCTTCTTTATATTTTTTCAGATCATCTTTCTGTTTTTCATTATTTCTTGACTTTATACATCCGTTAATTGTAGTCTTTAAATCTCTTAATGTGATTTCAATAAATTCATTATAAAAAGAGGGTTTTTCACCGCCTTTCAGCAGATAATTGTCTGCCTCCCTAATATATTTTTCTATTGTCTCATCAACTTCATCTCTTTGAATCGCATCAATGATCATTTGTGCTGTAGTATCATTCATATAGATCCTCCATGTTAACTCTGCTTCTGGCTGAATCGTTTATTTTCGATTTTTGAATCCCGATAATAAAATACGCCTGAATAATTATTATGCTCTGAATTTACCTGATCCAGTGCTTTTTGTATAGCGCCAATTGCTTTATGGATCCAGGAAATCCGCTGATCATTACTTTTCCCTTTCAGTTCTTTAAAAATCTCCTCTAAAGAATTTATAAAATTCTCTTCTGAATCCTCTCCGTTTTTTGTAAGATTCTCTGTTTTTGTTTTTTCTTTTGAATCCTCTCTGCTTTCTGCAGGATCCTCTGCTTTGGTTTTTTCTTCAAAAGCATCGCTATATTTTTTATCAATACTTTCTAAATCCTGTTCTTCCAGACATTCGTCCGCTCCCCAAAAAGATAACGTTTTCCTTAAATACAAATAATACTCTATATATATCTTAATGGATTTGCTGATGTTTTCCAATTTTTTTCTATCTTCTACAACTACAGGATCTGACGCATCTACGTAGTTTTTAAAAAATTCGTTTATTGTTATTTCAGAGTTTTCTGACAGCTTCTCTTTCCCAAAGTGATTACGTAGAAGATCGACACGATCTTCTATCTTCTTGTTCTTGTTTGTGAACTTTTTCTGTTCCTCATCATCCAGTGACAGCGACCCGATAATATCTTCGATTTCATCGCATTTCTTAATATATTCAAAATAACGATGGATTTGTGTTTGCGTAGTTTCCTCGCACAGTGAATTTTGAAGGTATCCCAAAATCTCCATTGCCTCTTTTTTTACCCTCTCCATATACTGAGGATGGAATAAAACGGTATTCCTGATCGGCATATGGCGTGCTGTTACATGTATTTTATTTACAGCATAGTAAAGCATCCGGTTCGTATCAAAATCTATTTGTCCGTCAACGGCTTTATTGATCAGAAAAATCATTTTATTTTTTACAGTTTTTCTTTGTTCAGAGTCAAACGCTGCGGCAATCAGATCATCTGCCCGTTCGATTCTTCCGAATCTTTGTTCTAACGCATTGCTTGAAAACGGCAGTTCATAATGCACCACGGTATCAAATGCCCCTAAATTAAGCCCGGTCCCTCCGCTTTTTCCTGTAGTAATCAAGATACTTCTCGTTCTTTTCCCTTCTTCTTTTCCGCGCTGTATATGATGGATCAGCATAGGAATCAGCCTGTCTTTATTTGTCTGCTTATTTTTAATTTCCGCTGTATCGCTGTGTAATTTACCAATCATCAGTTCGGCGGAGGCATATCCGGATATTTTTTCATAGATTAAATCTACGGTGCCTTTCGTTTCGCAAAAGATCAGAAAAGAATCTTCTTGATTGTCATTTAAAATAAGCCCGGCCAATGTCTCTAATTTGTGATTTTTTTCTATCAGATAATTTTCTTCCGGAAATACCTCTGCCATCTTAGCCGCAAGACGATCGTCATCCTGATCCGCATAGATTGCTGCAAAAAAACCTTTCTCATCATGCAGTTTGCCAAACCATTCCTGACGGCGGCTATCCCGATCGCATTCAATAAATGTAATCTGCCGGTCTATTGTAATATTTTCAAAAATATCTTCCTTAAAATTACATACGAAACTATCACTTTCCGAAACATCTTGTTTGTTTATTGGATCTATGTCGAAGTAAAGAGGCTTGTCTATCATATTTTTCATACGTTCGTAATAGTTTTTAAACTTGATCGTTCCATTGCTGTTTACAACAATCGGCGTTGCCGTCAGCATAAGTACTTTGTCAGCTTTTACATCTTTGTAATTTTCAAAACACTGATGGCATTCATCGATAATTACCAGATCCCATGGTTTGCCGTGATAGTTTCGAAAAGAAAGCTTCAATTGATGATTGCTGCCGTCTCCGCTGCCGCCCGTATTTCCAGAAATGTAGATATGCGGGATTCCACGCCTGCAGCTTTTTTGAATCAGTACTTTGCCATCATCTGATTGATCAATAACAACAGACTTCCTGCCCAGCTGCCTTAAAATATCAGACTGCCAATCTTCTCTTTTGTTATACGGACATATAATCAGTATCGCGGCCTGATCTTTGCAGGTATCATCTCCCTCATTCTCTTTAAGCTCATCGATTCGCTGCTGAATAACCTGCTGCATCGTAAAAATACCAGTAACAGTCTTTCCGGTTCCTACCTCATCCAGCACGATCGAAGCAGAGTGATTCATAACCTGCCTGGCTGCCATTGTTTGTTTTTCATAATATTTCAAGTTTAAAACCGGCTGGCTGCCATTCCAAAATACATCGAGCACGGACTTGTTTTTGCAAAACCCCTTATAGTCATAGGTGTTTTCTTCATTGTCGTTTTTTAACTCTTTAAATTTGGTTCCTAGGATGCCGCATAGCTTTCGGTATAACGCTTTATTTTTTTCACTTTTTAAAAAATCCAGATTATATTGAAAGCATTTTTCGATTGTAATCTCAGGATCATCTGCATGTTTAGAAAATATAAGCTCTTTTCCAATGCATTCCCAAATATTTTCGCTGTTCTGAGGATTTTCCCGGATCAGCTCAGCTGCCTTTTTCCCGATCAGCTCAGCAGTCTTTTCCCACTGCCGGTACATAATCGCGTAAAACAGCATTTCGTTTTCGTCTGTATACTGCCCTTTTTCAAAATAATTACCAATATAGTCCATAAAACCCCTCATTTATTCTGTCAGATCAATCCTTACAACCTGTTCCATCAGCCCATGATATTTTTGGCTGACAGTAAGATCCATATGCCAGTGTCCAAAATACCATTCCCGAAACACCGTACACTGCGAAATATCCTGCAAGTATTCTTGCAGCTTTTCTTCACCAGGCAGAAGGTATTCCGCTAATTGCTGCGCCACATGAAGCGGCGCTGTGTGAGTTAACATATAATCCGCCTGATATCCATGCTCAAGCAGGCTCTTTCGTCCCCGTTCGTATTCTTCTTCGGACGGCATCTCCTGCGGCCACCAGTCAATCCCCTGTGTACGGCAGGCTTTATCGACCGAATTTCCTCCTCCAAACACCCAAAAAACCTTCCCTTCGATCTCATAGCAGTACCCGCGCATCAGATGCAGAAGATCCGCTGCAATTACATGAACGTATCCTCCGTGCCAGCGTTTTTTCGGATACTCCGTCAGAAGCGGAAAATTTTCATGATTACCGTCCAGCCAAAGCGTAGTAACCGGCAGGTTCTGCAGCTGCTTTTTCACCCACGCGTCGTTTTTTCCGCCATCCCAGCAGATACCGGCATCTCCTAAAAGAATCAGGTAATCTTTTTTTGTCAGCGGTGTGTGCAGCGTTTCTGTCTGAAAAAAGTCCGTAACCTTCTGCAAATCCAGACAGCCGTGTGTATCTGCGGATAGATAAACCATACATTTCTTTCCTTTCTTATTCTGGTGAGCCCGGCTCATTTTTCCAGTGTCTGTTATTTTCTGCAAGCGCATCGAAACTGCACGGAAGATAGTGGTTGACACACGCCGAAGCATTGAGCGCCCGTTCCAGCTTCTTTAAATAAGGAGCCGCTATGGAGCTGTTATGAATATGCCCGTAAATATGCCAGGATCCCCGGTACATGCCGTACCAGTCTACAATCGGAAAGTGGCACAGGCAGATCTGCCTGGCATTGTCAGTGACATGCATCATCTTGTCCACAGAAGCAAAGTAAGACATCGCAGTATTATTTTTCAGCAGTTTTCGGTCATGGTTCCCAATCACAAGATGCTTGTTTCCGGAAAGCTGGCTGAGATACCATTCCTCTGGCTTTTCATTGCGAAATGCAAAATCTCCGATAATATAGACCTGGTCTTTTGCCGATACCTGGCTGTTCCATAACTGTATGAGCGCTTGATCCATCTCTTCCACATCTGCATACGGCCTGTGATCAAAATCAATGACGGATTTATGCCCAAAATGCAGATCCCCGATATAAAAATTCATAGCGTATCCCCCCTATCAGTAAGTGAATATGTAACGGCTAATTCTGTCTGCCTGACAAAACTTTTGTTTTCCTCAAACATGCTTTCGCTGCACAGGAAAGGAACCGGTTGTTTCATATCAAAAAGTAGTTTCAAGTGCTTAAACAAAAAGTGTAAAGCCATGAGAATGAATAAGACTTTACACCTTTTTATATTTGTGATTTAGCTAGTTACTGATGATTGTCAGTCAGCGGTGGTTTTTGGTAAAGTTTTCGCTCAATACATTTCTTTTCAAATGCAAGCTGCTGTTTTATTTTTTCATAACCACCGTCACTATCTGCCATTTCTAATCTTTCTAATAAATCTAACTGATCCAAAAGATTCACATTCAATTCTTTTTCACCTGGCATTTTCTCACCCGCTTTCTTTTCTGTGGCCTGCACTGACTGTTGATAACTTTATCATAGCAGATTATGTAAAAGGTGTAAAGCCGATATAGTGATACAGCTGTACCGCTTCCCTGTGCAATTCTGGCGTACAAGATAATACGATTGAAACAAAATCACAGTGCTGTTTTACAACATTTCTGTAAATCGTGCATCATGAAATTGGTATCATCTGCTTGAATATATCATAATTAGCAGTATCACGCGGCGGACAATAAACCGCGAACTCAATCGCAAGAAACTTCTGCCTGTACGCAGCTACAGTCTCTTTCATTGCCGCGGCCACCACCTTAGGCGGATTTTGAAACGCTCCGCATCCAAACGCTCCTGCAATCACAACCTGTGCCCCAAAACAGCCCGCAATGTCCAAAATCCTGCTCATCCGTTTTTTGTGCAGCTGTTTTAAATCCTTGTCTGAAATCGTCACCGCCTTGGAGCCGGAACCGGGATTCATCGCATTACTTGGCTGGCGGCGCAGGTTAGGCGCTGCGCAGGATATCACGTCAACCTCGTACCAGCGGTCTTTTGGCAGCAGCTGCGGGCGGCTGGTATCACTCCGAAAGACGATAACGCCCGGTGTATAAATACAGTCATCATTATATAAAGCGTTTAAGCTGCCAAGCTCCAATGCACTGCGGTGCGCATGATGAAACCTGTTTACAATTTGCCGGTCCGAAATACAAGGATACAGCGTACTGCATCTGCATAGGGCTTCTTCCTGTGCATTCGATCCTCTTTCAACGCCTCCGCCGGGATTTGTCGCAGAGGCGAAGTTCAATACACAGATCTTTTTACCTGCATATGCTTCTGCTGCCGCAAAGCTGCGTTTCTGCGATACGATGACCTTGGCCGGCGTATCGCAAGAAGTCTCTGTAACCGTAAGCGGTTCTCCCTGCGCAATGACTTTTTGCTGCTGCCTGGAACGATTGATTGCTTCAGCCAGCCTTTTGTCTGTCTGACAGAATCTTTTGGTTTCTTGAAACAAGTCTATCCGTTCCTGCCGGAAATCTTTGTACATAAAATTTTTCTCCTCTCTGCGTTGCAAAATAATGTCTTTTCTTTCTCTAAAATACGCATCTCCTGTCACTAAACAGCAATGGAAGATCAACATAATTTGTCAAAACATACCTCAATGGGTTTTTCAGATTCAAAGCCGTATAAATGAAGCTCAAATGCTTTTTTATATGGAAAATCCCCGTTGTGTCTATGAAAATAGTGGGAATCTTTGATATTCGCCGCAAATTCCGCTCTGCATTTTTCAAACACATGCTGTTTCCCGTCTTTTTCGCCGAAAGACTCATATAATTCACCTAGAGCCACGGCAAAGGCCGCAGCTTGTCTGAAAAACCGTTCCTGCAGATTTTCCCTGATGCAGCGGTTTACCCACCTCTCCAGAACAGGCAGGTATTTTTGTGCTGTAAATTCTGTCTGGTGCCAACTTTTCCATTTCAAAAAGCATTCCTGAAAAAATCCGTCCATGTCAGTGCCGTCTCCTGACAGTTCCGTTACTGCTCTGACATATCTGTCATGGGAAAATTGGAGATGCCCTTGCACCAGTTTTGCCATATATTGGCAACCCTTCTCCCAAACACAGTCTTTTAACAGCAGCAGAAGAAGCGCACTTGCGTATGCCAGATCATCAGTCATTGCCGATTCCGATTCGTAAAAATTTACAAACGCTTCGTAATTTCCTAAAAACAGCTGTATGATTCCTGTATTTTGTTCCGAAACAAACAACGCCATTTGGGAATCCTTATCTAGTAAATCGAACCATTCGCTTGTAGTAGTCCGGCCAAGCTTTTGTCTTCTTTCTCTCACAAGGGATAACACGGCGTCTTTTTGTTTTTCAGGTTCGTGTAATAAGGAAAAAGCAAGCAGCCACATGATAGGCGGCGTTAGCTCAGACTGGAGGGCTTGTATACAATAGGACTGCGCCAGCGCATATTCTTTTTTGCGATAAGCTGCACGCGCCAGCCACAATGCAATAGTGCCGTACACAGGCAGCCTGGGATCAAGCTGATCCAGCGCTTCTTTTCCAATCTCCGTCACCCCCGCAGGATCATTGTCCAGTTCTTTGGCATACAGGGCATCCCAATACAAAGCCGGTTTCTCTTTATAAGCAAGCCGTGCCTGTTTCAGCAGATTTACCTTATGTTTGCCGCCCTGTGATGCATCTTGCAGTAAATTTATTTCCCAGTTACAGTTATCGTCTCTTTGGTGTTTCTCTAAAAATAAAATCCAGGAATCCCAAAATTCCGGCAGGCACAAATATTCTGACACATCCGTTGGTTCTAAAATACCGGCTGTTTCCTGCGCATGAAATACACAAGATTTCAGCCACGTCTCCAGGAATGGGATAGTAAAATGATTATTCCCTGTAAGGTCTTTCCCAAGAAAATCTGTATACCTATTTTTGTATAAAAGATCATAGATGTCCTGTACCCTTTGTTCCCCGTTGGCAGAACGGTAAACAGCATAAAAAACAGACGCATGCAATTTGTCGCTGTTTATGTTTGCCAGTTTTTCCTGGATCAGTCCTTTTATATCAATAGAAGCATAGATTTCTGTGTATACAAAGATCTTTGTTTCTTTTAAATAATGATACAGCTGTATCGCTTCCCTGTGCATATCCCGGCAAGCGCATTCAAATAGAACGTCAGCGCTTTCTTCATAAATCCTGCCAATACCGCTGTCGTCCTTGAATTGCAGGATGTATTCGGGACTAAGGCCGAAGGCTGCGGTACATGGCAGATAACCTGCCCGCAGGTAGAGTTCTCCGTTTCTAATCTTTTGAAACAACCCTTCTAACCTCTCAAATTCCTGCAGGATCTTCTGATCTGCTGCATTCTTCATATGGATCTGCTTTGCCATCTTCTTTTCATCCTTTTTTTGATATTCTGATATTTTCTGCACTTTTTGCTTTCGGTTTTTGTATCGTTAATAGTTCTTCCTTTGCATTTAATACTGGCAGCGCTAATTTCTCTGCTTCTCCCCATAAATCTGCCATTACACTTTTGCTTCTGCCAGAAGCGTTCAGCCTGCACCTTTCTTTTGCTGCTTGAAAATACTGCATCAGATCCATTTGAAAGGCATCTGCATCTTTTTTAAAACTTTGTTCCCCATCCTGCTCCAAATGCGGAAAAATATTATATTTTAAACAAATGAGGTTTAACTGGTCCTGCAGCACATGCAGATTTCTATTATTTTTAAGCGGCAGAAACAGATCTTTTTCCTCCCATTCCAGAGCCAGGTTTTTCCATATTGCTGCTTCAAACCAAAAATTCTGTGCCGCCCCTCGCCGGAATCCGCGGACTTCATTCAGTGATATATACTCCACAAACATCAGTACCCGGAACATCGCAAACAGGTTGAGCATATGGCTGGCATAATACATTACGCATTGTCCATAAAACAAAGATTGCCAGCCCCGCTCAATAGTTTCTACACCTATACGCATATCCATATGCCAATTTCTATAGGCGCCGTCTTGCAGAAATGCCTGGATCTGTTCCGAGTTCAATTTAAAATCTGCGTATAGATATTCATGGCAGAGGCTTTCCTCAAATTCCCTTAAAAATATCTCATATAACGCCGTACTGTACAGCAGCTCTAAAAAATCCTTGTTTTTCTTCAGATGTTTCGTCTCATTGATCTGGCATGAAAGATAATGCACAAGCGCCCGTTCCATTTCCGCCTGTGTTTTTTGAATCAGCAAAAAAGGCAGATATCTGTCCTCCTGCCTCGCCTGCACGCTGATGTGTTCTGGTATGGAATCACAATATGGAGAACGGATAAATGATTTCAGATTCGCTTCTTTATCAAACAGGCTGCAGGAATGGCCGTCTGTTGTCTCATAAAGAATCATTTTGTCCAAATGATTCAGAATGTTTTCCTGCTTTTTTACACGTACCGGAGATGCAATTGTAAAATTATGGATGAAAAGCCCTTTTAAGAAATGAAGCTGTCCGGTATTATACAGTGCCTCGTCTTTTTCTTCTATTATATATTTCTTTACCTGTTCATGAATTTCGTCTATGTATTTTTTTTCCGTGCCCATCTTATTTCTCCGATTTTCTTTCCGAGAGATCAGTATACTACATCCAGAATATAAAATCTATGGAAAGCTGATCAAATAACTTTGGAAAGCTGATCAAATAACTTTGCTCCTGTGATCTCTGTGTATACGAAGATCTTTGTTTCTTCTTGTTAGTATAGCATAAATAAAGCATCTTTGTGTCCCTGTAACTAAGTTTTTATTTGAATTTGGCAAAGGCGTATTTTCAATGGGGTGCAAATTTTAACGCTGCAATTGCGTGAAGCAGGCAGAGAACAAGTACATTTTCTGTCCGGATGGAGTCATAGATACGCTTATGGCTACAAAAATAACGTTACAGGGACACAAAGATGATTTATCTGTGTTATATTACGAGTGGGAAATATCTGACTTGCCATGTATGGTATAAATATGATTAGTCGTTATAAGTGCATCAAAAATTAGAAACGGAGGATGAGGATATGGTTGAGGCAAAATGGAGTGGTTCTTACCCTTGTTTGTGTTCAGGAGAATGGACGCTGCTTGTTGATGGGGAAGATGTGTCAAGTAAAATTCCAAAGAAATTAAGAAAATTACCAATGGATACTTTTGGATCTTATCTTTCTTGCGATGTATCCGAGGAAGTATGGGAGGAGTATCAAGCCGGTTTAGAGTGTGACGAATGGATAACGAAAAACAAGGCATGGCTTGACACAATTACAAAAGACCATAGCGTACAATCTGATATTTTCTATGCGTTCAGTGCGTCAGATTGGCGGCCGGGAAGCTGCGGCGGCTGTATTTAATGATTAAATACAAGAAAGTGAGGAAAAAGATACGGCAAAAAAGACGTGTGGGTGAAAAAGCAGATGCAGAGCCTGCTGTACACAGGGGGGGGTAACGCTGTTTTGCGCAAAAAATCGTTTCTAAGAGCCTAACCTGGATGAACCAGAAAAGAAATACTTTTGATATTGTGTTGCGTTTTGGCTTCCCGATAGATCTTGAGCTCTCTCCCGGCTGTTATCTCTCCCTGATTCATTTTTTCAGGGCTTCCTCCTGGTCTCTGGATACCATCCGCAGCCACTGGTTCTCTGCCGTAAAAGAATATTCTCCTCTCTGCAAGGAAGGAAACTTTCATGTCCTTGTAGGGGACGGGGGCAGGCAGTCCAAAGAGGGCCGCCGGATGCCCGGCGTTAAAAAACTGTTTCAGGAATCTGAAAATTCCGCTTGGAGCATTTTGTTATCATTTCTGGTCAAAGCATATGCCAAAACTGAGCGATTACCAGAAAACCGGGGATCCTGGCCCTTGAGAGCAGGTGAAAGAGGAAAGAAGCAATTCAGGAACAACAGGATCATTCAGGAACCTACAGGGATTCTCTGGCTTCATCCTCACAATTTTAGACTTTTCGTTCCTTGTAGCTTCCTGATAAACGGGAATTTAAGAATTTCTACGAATCTGAATCAGACGTAAAACATCGTTATACAAATCTCCCTTATCCTCCAAGTCAATCATCAACCATTTCTGTCCGTTCCCTTCTTTTGTATGATTAAATATATCAGATAATTCAACTGTACATTCTGGCAGTATTGCCTCAACAAACGCTTTTTCTTTTGTACCTATAACAATCATAATTGTAAAATAGCATTCCCGTGGATATACAGTACATAGTGTTTTTCCAGCCTTTTTAAATTTTATATTCCAGCCCTTTTCCCAACTACATGAACTGTATTCTATTTTTTCATTACATTTATAAATGTTCTTGATTTCTGAACAGAATTGCACGAAAACAGGATTTCTAACATATTCGCTTATCGCCTCAATAGCAGGGGGATTATTCTTATCTTGCAAATCAATCATATTGATGATACATTCCTCCAAACAGCAATTTATCCATCTACTTTCTTTTTCCAAGTATACACAAAGTCATAAGATTTTTCAATTCCCAGAACGATTTTTTCTTAATTGAGTGGCACTTCCACATACCGCAGAAGTGCCACCTATAACTTATGAAAAGATTACCTCGCTCTCCACAACTTCCCTCACACAAACCCGAATATTATTCATTTTTCCAACCCATTCAAGCTGATTTTCTGCCTTTAACTGTTCCGTCACTCTTTACATATAAACAGAGTTTAGATACTGTATAGCCTGGAATAAACAGATACCGTAAAGCCTGACATTGCCAAATAAGCCAAAATAACCAGACGCCGCTCCTCCTCCCGGCTAACCCGTCACCCGAACCAGCTTCCCGCTATTTGCCTCCAGCCCTAAAGGAAGCACATGCTCCCCCACCGCTAATTCTCTGCACCCGGAAAGATCCAGCCCTGCCTTCGGTTCTTCTTCCCAGTCAATTTCCGCATCCAATACATCAACTGCCTTTTCCGCATTCCATGGAAGCGGAATCTCCAGCTGTACCGGACGGTCACTGCAGTTCACGGCTACAACAACTGCTTTTTTTCTCAAAATCCTCGCAAATACAAACTGCTGCTCGGAAACCATCAGTTCCTGGTAATGGCCGAACAAAAGCTCCGGAAACTTCTGGTTTGCCCGTCCGAGCAGGCCGTGCAGCCTTGTGACATCATCCTGGCTGTAGGCATCCTGGTGATCCGCAAGACGCAGCGGCCGGCGGGCTGGCATGGTATTTTCTTCATCTGTATGATCAGCTGCCCTGCATATGGTAAATTCAGAGCCGCAGTACAGAGCCGGAATGCCGTATAAGGTATACTGCAGCATGGTGATCAGCTGCCTGTGGCGCGGTTGGTTTAGTTTTTCATAAATATAAGACACATCATGATTTGCCACAAAAGTATACAGCTTTACAAAAGGGCACTGTGCATGCATACTGCTTACAGACTGCGCCACCATCGGATAATTGCCCTGGTTATGCGCCAGTACAAGCTCTCTTTGCAGCTCGTTATTTGCCGCGCAATGCAGCATCTTATCGTTTACCCATTTTGCGTAGTCGCCGTCCGTAAGCTCACCCATCAGCCAGAAATCCGGCTTTACCTGCGTGGCTGCTTTGCGGAGGTCTTTGATAAAATCATAATCCAATTCATCGATGGCATCGATCCGAAGCCCGTCGATATCAAATTCATTCATCCAAAAACGTACGGTATCAAAGTGATAATCGTGCAGCCATGGGTTTAAGGTATTCAGCTTAATCAGACGCTTGTACCCTCCCCAGTTCTCATAGCTGAATCCATCCTCATATGCACTGTCTGCTGAAAAATTAATATTCGAAAACCACTCCTTGTACGGAGACTTTTTTTTGTTCTTTTTTAAGTGCTGAAATGCAAAAAATCCCCGTCCAACATGATTAAACACAGCGTCTGCGACAACCCGCAGCCCGATACTGTGGCATTTTGCCACCCAGACCTTAAACTCCTGGTTCGTGCCAAGCCGGCTGTCTATCTTACGATAATCAACAATTCCATTTCCATGCGTATCTGCCTTAAATACTGGTCCGATATAGATGGCGTTGCAGCCCATTTTCTTTGCATGTTTTGCCCACTCTGCCAATTCCGCAAAATGTGAGCCTTCTGTTTCAGCGCTTTCCTGTTCGCATCCGCACAGGCTGAGCGGATGGATCTGATAAAACACTGCACCGTCATACCAAGCCATTGTATAAACTCCCCATTTCTACCTTCTTTGATTTTCTGCTGTCTATGTGAACATGGATACCGAACCGGTATGGCGGCCGTTGATGACATAATAGGCCGCTTCGTGTTCCTGGCGTACATAAACCTCGATTTCATGCAGCGATTTTACCGGATAAATATTGGTGTATTTTTCCACGACATGGTCAATAATGCTGTCGCAGTCACACTGCTGCCCCCGATATTCAAAAATCAACCTGTGTTCCACGTCGCTGTTCCAGTTAATTTCGCCGCTTAACTCACTGCAGTCGTACACATCGCGGTCTGAATCCCATAAATTTACATAAGACTGGAATTTTGCATTTGCTACATAATATGCCCGCCCGTCTTCAGGCTTGACATAGACTTCTACCTTTTTTACCGGTTCTGTACATCTGACGCTTGCCTCATGGTATGCTTTTTCTACAAGCCTGGTCAGATTGATTTCCTTTTCATAATACTGCAGATATACCCGAAGCGTTGCATCTGAATTTACCATTCTAATCCCCCCCTGACGATTCTTTTGCACTTCTTAAATGTATTTATCATATATTTTAGTACATTTTTATCAATTTGTATAGCAGATAATTTGTTTTTTTGAAAAAAATACACAATGAATACGAAATGTTCAAAACGGGGCTGCAACCTTCGCAGGAAGTTCTGCGTTATAAATAATAAGAATGCAGTTAGGTACTTAGAAACGATTTTTGCGCAAAGTGGCAAAATTCTGATTCCGGGCGACAGAATTGACATTGTGTTGCGTTTTTTGGCTTACCAAAAGAGATTGATTGGCCAGGGGATGTGGCTAGCCGGACGACTCTGCGGGCTGTGGCTAGGGGAAGCGCCGGGAGACACACCTTGGGCGGACTGGGGCAACGCTGCGGTGAACTAATCGC
>CANOET010000060.1 GCA_947564835.1 uncultured Eubacterium sp.
CCCAAGGTGTGTCTCCCGGCGGATCCCCTGGCCGCAGCCCGCAGAGTCGTCCGGTTAGCCATATCTAATTCCATTGTTATTTTATCCAGTCATTTTATTTTAGGAAGACACTTGAGTATCTGCCTATAAATTTGTATAATATAGAACAAAACCGAATAAATCAGATACTATGGAGGTCTTTTTATGACAATACAATCATTAACAGAACGTATGCAATACAAGCTTTTGGCAGGCGATACCAGCCGGGAAGTTTCTGCGCTTGTCTATGATTCCAGGAAGATCGTCCCCGGCTGCATGTTCGTATGCATCAAAGGAGCATCCTTCGATGGGCACGCATACATCCGCGAAGCGGTGGAAAAACAGGCGGCTGCCATTGTTGTCGAACAGGAAATTGCGGTTCCTGACGGTCCTGCGGTTTTAAAGGTGGATCACACAAGGCTTGCGCTGGCGATGCTGTCTGCTGCCTGGTTCGGCTATCCGGCGGAGCAGTTAAAGACGATCGGCATTACGGGGACAAAGGGTAAGACGACAACGACGTATATGATCCGTTCGATGCTGGAAAGTACCGGCCGTAAAGTCGGGCTGATCGGGACGATTGAGGCGGTTATCGGGCAGGAACGGATTCCTGCGGCGAATACGACGCCGGAATCGTATGTGGTGCAGGAGTATTTCCGGAAAATGGTGGACGCGGGGTGTGATACGTGTGTGATGGAAGTGTCTTCCCAGGGCCTGATGATGTACCGGGTCGGCGGGTTTTTGTTTGATATCGGTATTTTTACGAATCTGGAGCCGGACCATATCGGGCCGAATGAGCATGCTTCTTTTGAGGAATATCTGGCGTGTAAGGCGATGCTGTTTCGTCAGTGCAGGACGGGGATTGTGAATGTGGACGATGCGCATGCCAAAGCGGTGACCGACGGCCATACGTGCAGCATTGAGACGTTTGGGTTTTCAAAGGAGGCGGATCTGCGTGCGAGCAATGTCCGCCTGATCCACCGTCCGGGGTATCTGGGTGTGGCGTATGAAGCGCAGGGGCTTTGTTCGTTTGCTGTGGAGATTGATGTGCCGGGGAAATTCAGTGTGTATAATTCGCTGGCAGCGATTGCGGTCTGCCGTCATTTTCAGGTACCGGTGGAGCAGATGCAGCAGGCGCTTAAGCAGGCGAAGGTCAAAGGGCGGATTGAGATGGTCAAGGTGTCGGATGATTTTACGCTGATGATAGATTATGCACATAATGCTATGAGCCTCGAAAGCCTGCTGACGACGCTGCGGGAATATGAGCCTGGCAGGCTGGTCTGCTTGTTCGGGTGCGGGGGCAACCGCAGCCGTATCCGGCGTTATGAAATGGGCGAGGTGTCCGGAAGGCTTGCGGACCTGACCGTGATTACGTCGGATAATCCGAGGGATGAGCAGCCGCAGGCGATTATTGATGATATTAAAAAGGGCATGGCAAAGACGGACGGGGCTTTTGTGGAGATCATTGACCGCAAGGAGGCAATCCGTTATGTGATCCAAAATGGAAAGCCTGGCGATGTAATTGTGCTGGCCGGGAAAGGGCATGAGGATTACCAGGAGATCAAAGGGAAAAAATATCCGATGGATGAGCGCGTTTTGATTGCGGAAATACTGAATGAATGATATGGGCGGCATATCGAGACAATATGATTAAGATAGATGGGAAGCTTCTGAATGTATGCGAATATAATTGTGGATATTTCACATGAAAAACTGGATCAGACGTTCCAATACCTTGTGCCGCCGCAGCTGGAGCCGGAGATTGCGGAAGGGGTGCGTGTTACCGTCCCGTTCGGGCGGCGTATGATTGCCGGATATGTGGTTGCGCTGACGGACCAGCCGGAATATGACAAATCGAAAATCCGGCCGGTTGCTTCGGTTTTAAAAGAGTCCGTGGCGATCGAGTCGCATCTGATCGCGCTTGCGGCGTGGATTCGGAAAAATTACGGCGGGACGATGAACCAGGCGCTGAAAACGGTCCTTCCGGTAAAGCGCAGGCAGCGGCAGAAAGAAAAAAAGCAGGTCATCCTGCTTGTGGCAGCCGGTGAGGCAAACAGCCTGCATGCGGAATGTGTGCGCAGGCATTATACGGCGCAGGCAAAGCTTTTGGCGGAGTTACTGGAGTGTTCGCCGCAGCCGTACCTGCATCTGACGAAAGACCTTGGCATCCCGTCGTCTGCGATCCGTAATTTAGAAGAAAAAAGAATTGTGAAAATCGAACGGGAGCTTTATTACCGCAATCCTGTGTCCCGGTTTGCGCAGAATGCATACCAGATCCGGCTCAACGAAGAGCAGCAGCGTCTGGTGCGGGAGGTGGAGCAGGATTTTGACGCGGGCAGGCATCTTACGTATTTATTGCATGGCGTGACCGGAAGCGGGAAGACCGAGGTCTATATGGAGCTGATCGCGTACGCGGCTGCAAAGGGGATGACGAGCATTATGCTGATCCCTGAAATCGCGCTGACCGTCCAGACGGTGCGCCGGTTCTATGAGCGTTTTGGCGACCGTGTGTCGATCCTGCATTCCAGGCTGTCGCCGGGCGAACGCTCCGACCAGCTGGAACGGGCGAAAAACGGTGAAATTGATGTGATGATCGGGCCGCGGTCGGCGTTGTTCACACCGTTTTCAAATTTAGGATTTATTATCATAGATGAAGAGCATGAGACGAGTTATAAAAGCGAGACGGTTCCGAAATACCATGCCAGGGAAGTCGCGGTTGCAAGGGCTAAGATGGCAGGGGCAAGCGTTGTGCTTGGCTCCGCGACGCCTTCTTTGGAGAGCTACTACCGGGCGCTGTCCGGGGAATACCGCCTGCTGGAAATGGACAAAAGGGTGCAGGAAAAGGCGTTGGCGGACTGTGAAATCGCGGATCTGCGCGCGGAGCTGCGGGCGGGGAACCGTTCGATTTTAAGCAGGCGCCTGCAGGAGCTGATCGAAGACCGCCTGGCAAAAAAGCAGCAGGTGATGCTGTTTTTAAACCGCCGCGGGCTGGCCGGGTTTGTTTCGTGCCGTGCATGCGGTGTGGTTATGCGCTGCCCGCATTGCGATGTGTCGTTAAGCCAGCATAAGCATGGCAGGCTTCTTTGCCATTACTGCGGCTATGAGATACCGATGGTCAGTAAATGCCCGTCCTGCGGGTCTTCCTATATCGGCGGCTTCCAGGCAGGCACGCAGAAAATACAGGAGCTGACGGCACAGCGGTTTCCGCAGGCGAGGGTGCTGCGGATGGATTATGATACGACACGCTCCAAAGACTCTTATGAGCAGATCCTGTCTGCATTTGCCAGGCAGGAAGCGGATATCCTCGTAGGAACGCAGATGATTGTAAAAGGGCATGATTTTCCAAATGTGACGCTGGTCGGCATCCTTGCAGCGGACCTGTCTTTAAATGTCAGCGATTACCGTGCATCCGAACGGACGTTCCAGCTTGTGACGCAGGCTGCGGGCCGGGCCGGGCGGGGGGATGAACCGGGTGCGGTTGTCATCCAGACCTACCAGCCGGACCATTTCAGCATCCGCACCGCACAGGCGCAGGATTACCGTGCTTTTTACGAAGAAGAGATCCTTTACCGTAAGCTGATGCATTATCCGCCGGTCTTTCATATGCTCCATATTTTAACCGCGTCCAAAGACCAGCAGCTGACATGCGCCTGTATGGCGCAGATTGCGGCATGGATTGACGGGGAGCTGCAAAAAGCAGGAGCGGACGGCGTCTGGAAGCAATTCCAGGTCATCGGCCCTGCGGACGCGCCGATTGCAAAGATCAACGACGTATATCGGCGTGTATTGTACATGAAGCATCCGGATTACGCGGTTTTGGTAAAAGTGAAAGATTTTTTGGAAAAAAGGCTGCGGAATCTGGCAGAATGGAAAAAAGTCAGCGTACAGTTTGACTTTAACCCCATGAACGGTTAATATAAGGTAGATAAAAGAAAAGAGTTATGAAACGAGAGAATTGAGGAGGAACTGACAGGAAATGGCAATCAGACAGATCCGGATCGCCGGAGACCCGATTTTGAACAAGGTATGCAAGGAAGTCAAAGAACTGACACCGAAAATGAAAGTATTGATCGACGATATGCTGGATACCATGTATGAGGCAAATGGAGTAGGTCTGGCAGCGCCGCAGGTCGGCATTTTAAGAAGAATCGCGGTTGTGGATATCGGGGACGGCCCAATCGTGCTGGTCAATCCGCAGATTATTGAAGAAGAAGGGGAACAGACCGGGGATGAAGCATGCTTAAGCCTTCCGGGCAAGGCAGGGGAAGTCAAACGGCCGAACCGCGTGATTGTCCGCGCCTATGACGAGGAAATGGAAGCGTACGAGATGGAAGGCGAAGAGCTGCTGGCCCGTGCCTTGTGCCATGAGATCGAGCATTTGGACGGACATATGTATATGGAACATGTGATCGGAGATATTCATGACGCGGTGATGGATGACGAATAAACCGTTTCTGAATGAATAACGGCTGCAGAAAGAACAGATGATAATGTAAGGTATTGTCAGCGGACGATTGATAATGTAAGGCATTGTCAGCGGACGATTTGCTGACAGCTGTGAAAGGCAGGTGGCAGAACATGAAAATCATATTTATGGGAACACCCGATTTTGCCGTGCAGACACTGGAAGCGCTGCTGGATGCAGGGCATCAGGTCGTACTCGCGGTAACCCAGCCGGATAAACCAAAGGGCAGAGGAAAAGCCGTGCAGTTTTCCGCCGTAAAGACAGCCGCCCTGGCACACGGGCTGGAGGTATACCAGCCAAAACGCATCCGCGAGCCGGAATGCATCGCCCATTTACGGACATTTGAGGCAGATCTGATGGTTGTCGCTGCTTTCGGGCAGATCCTTCCGAAAGAAATACTGGAAATGACAGCTTACGGCTGCATCAACGTCCATGCGTCCCTGCTGCCGAAATACCGCGGGGCCTCGCCGATCCAGTGGGCCGTCATTAACGGCGAACAGACAACCGGCGTGACCATACAGCAGATGGACACCGGCATCGATACCGGTGAGATTTTATCCAAAACAGAAGTGCCGCTTGCAGAGGACGAAACCGGAGGCAGCCTGTTCGAAAAACTGGCCCTGGCAGGCGCCGCCCTCTGCGTGCAGACCATCGCCGGCATCCAGGACGGCACGGCCACAAGGACAAAACAGGATGAAACACAGGCAACCCGCGTCGGAATGATCCGAAAGCAGATGGGGGATATCGACTGGACAAAACCAGCCGTTATGATCGAACGGCTGATCCGCGGGCTCAATCCATGGCCAAGCGCTTATACATCCATCGACGGAAAAACGCTGAAAATCTGGAAAGCAGCCGTTTTGCCAGGAGGCGACGGCACACAGGCAGGGCAGGTTCTGACAGCAGATAAAAACCAGCTGATTGTCCAGACCGGAGAAGGCCGCCTGTCCTTGCTGGAAGTCCAGCTGGAAGGGAAAAAACGTATGGCCGCAGACGCATTCCTGCGCGGATACCAGACACAAGCCGGAAAGCAGCTGGGCAAACAGGAAGCTTAGTACAAGACAGCCTGTCCATGCAAAAAGGAGGAAAACTTATGCCATTTGGATACCGATACGGTTACTATTTTGACCCCACATATCTGCTCGTCCTGATCGGTGCGCTGATATCTATGTTTGCGTCCATGCGCGTAAAAACAACATTCCACAAATACGCAGGCATGCGCAGCAGGACAAATATGACCGGCGCACAGGCCGCACAGCGCGTGTTAAACAGTGCGGGCATTTACGATGTCAGAATCCAGCACGTCGCCGGAGAACTGACAGACCACTACAATCCCAGAAACAAAACGCTGAACCTGTCAGATTCCGTGTACGGTTCCACATCCGTAGCAGCCGTCGGCGTAGCAGCCCATGAGTGCGGCCACGCCATCCAGCATCAGCAGGGCTATTCCCCGCTTAGCATCCGCAGCGCTCTTGTCCCGGTCGCCAACTTCGGCTCCGCGGCGGCATGGCCGTTGATCATCCTCGGCATTATTTTCGGAGGCGCCGGAAACATTTTCTGCCGGATCGGGATTCTCTTTTTTTCCGCGGCAGTCCTGTTCCAGCTGGTCACGCTTCCGGTAGAATTTAACGCATCCAGCCGCGCCGTACGCATTCTCGGCGACACCGGCATCCTGAGCGAACAGGAGCTTCCTTATACAAGAAAAGTACTCAAAGCCGCCGCACTCACCTACGTCGCAGGCGCCGCGGCAGCGATCCTGCAGTTGCTGCGGCTGCTGCTGTTATTCGGAGGCAGGGACAGGGATTAAAAGACAGGATAGATGCAGCTAAATACGCATAATGGGAGGAAAACATGGCAGATGCAGTTAATACAAGAGAATTAGCGCTGGATATTTTATTAAGTGTAACAAAACACGGGACGCACAGCCATACTGCCATTGCGGGAGTTCTTGAAAAATACCAGTATCTGGACAAAAAAGACCGTGCCTTTCTCACACGCCTGGCAGAAGGCACACTCGAAAACCTGATCCGCATAGACTATATCATCGGCCAGTTTTCCAAGGTCCCGGTCAGCAAAATCAAGCCCGTCATACGCTGCATTTTAAGAACCGGCATTTACCAGATCAGTTTTATGGACGCCGTACCAGACGCCGCGGCCTGCAACGAAGCCGTACGTCTGGCAAAGAAAAAAGGCTTTCACAACCTAAGCGGCTATGTCAACGGCGTACTGCGCAGCATCAGCCGCAGCAAAGAAGCCATCCCCTGGCCGGACCCCAAAACACAGCCCGTCCGGTGGCTGTCCGTCTATTATTCCATGCCAGAATGGATCATAGAGCTATGGACCAAAGAATTTCACTGGGACCTGCACAGGCCCAAAGATTTCACCCAGATGGAACAGCTCCTAAAAGCAGCCGCAGCCCAGGCGCCCGTCACCATCCGCGTAAACACCGCCCGCTGCACAAAACAGCAGCTGATCCAAAGGCTGGCAGAAGAAGGCGTAACAGCAGAACCATGTACACAGCCGCAAGAAGACGTAACAGCAGATCCATGCACCACACAGCCGCCCGCTGCCCTGTGCGCACTGAAAATCACCGGCTACGACCATATCAAAGCGCTGCCGTCTTTTCAGGAAGGGCTCTTTTACGTACAAGACATCAGCTCCATGCTTGCCGCACAGGCAGCAGCCCCAGGCAAAGACGATTTTGTCCTGGACGTCTGCGCCGCACCCGGCGGAAAAGCACTGCAAATCGCACAAATGATGCAGGGAAGCGGGCACGTCCTGGCCAGAGACCTGACACCCCATAAAATCCAGCTGCTCAAGGAAAACATCCAGCGCTGCCAGACCGCCAACATCGAAGCACAGCAATGGGACGCCACAATACCAGATCCGGCACTATACGCAAAAGCAGACATCGTAATCGCAGACCTGCCATGCTCCGGCCTTGGGGTTATGCGCAGAAAAAAAGATATCCGCTACCGGATCACACTTCCCCAAATCAAAGAACTTGCCAGCCTTCAGAGGGATATTCTCTCTGTCGTCAGCCACTATGTAAAACCCGGCGGAAAACTGATCTACAGCACCTGCACCATCAGCCGCCGGGAGAACGGGGAAAATACACAGTGGTTTTTACAAACATTTCCAGACTTTACACTGCTGCAGGAAAGGCAGATCCTTCCGAAAGCAGATGGAGGAGATGGATTTTATATTGCACAATTTCTGAAGGCGCGCGCCTGAAGAGGATCTTTTGGAGGCGGGGAAATAGAAGGGGGCGAAAGAGAAAGAGGTTTCCCGGATGTGGGCAGGAGTGCGGGAGAGAAAGAGGCATCCCGGATGTGGGCAGGAGTGCGGAAGAGAAAGAGGCTTCCCGGATGTGGGCAGGAGTGCGGAAGAGAAAGAGGCTTCCCGGATGTGGGTAGGAGGACGGAAGAGAAAGTGGCCTCCCGGACGTGTCCTGGTCAGCGGAAAGGCGCTGCGGCCCGGCGGCATAGGACTGGGCGGACTGGGGCAACGCTGCGGTGAACTAATCGCTAACTGCGACTAAGACAGTCGGGGTGTGGCCCTCCTGTCTAAGTCTCCGTAAGCGCTGGATTTCACCTCCGCTAAAAGCGCCCCTTGAATGTCCTTCCAGTCCTATGCCGCCGGGCCGCAGCGCCTTTCCGCTGACCCCGACACTGTTTACTGGCTGGCGTTTCATGGCTTGGATATTTGTATACTGGCCGGCGTTTCATGGCTTGGATATTTGTTTACTGACTAGCGTTACATGGTCTGGGCACTTGTTTACTGGCTGGCGTTACATGGCCTGGGCGGCTGAAATCCAGATACCGTAAAGCCTGCCACAGCCCGCAGAGTCGTCCGGACCGCCATCCTCAACTCCCCCAATACCATCCGGATTGCCATCCACAGCTCCCCCAATACCATCCGGACCGCCATCCTCAACTCCCCCAATACCATCCGAACCGCCACCCACAACTCCCCCAATACCATCCAGACCGCCATTACTTCAGAAACTGATCAATAGCACGGTTCAAATCTTCAATCGCCTTCCCATCCCCCTGCTCCACCGCATGTACAATACAATGGCTGATATGCTCTTTCAGTATCAGCTTTCCCGTATTATTCACAGCAGCCTTTACAGCCGCCAGCTGCACAAGAACCTCGCTGCAGTCCCTGCCGTTTTCCACCATGCCTTTGACCGCTTCCAGATGCCCGATCGCTTTTGCAAGACGGTTTACAATGGCTTTCACTTCCTGCGGGTCATGTGTATGTGTATGTGCGTGTGCTTCTGTTTCTGATAATTCTGATATTTCTGACATCTTCTGCCTGCACTCTCCTTGCTGCCCTTATTGCTGTTCCCTTTCCTGCCTGCACGCTTTTCTGCTTTTTATGCGTTTCCAAGCTCCGCCATCTTATCAATCGTGCGTATCATTTCCAGCAGCTGGACATTGGCCGGTTCTCCGCCGGCCTTTAGCATGCGGTCGATTTCTGCGCGCCCTCTTTTGACGATCTCCAGGTTGGAAGCAATTTTTGTCCGCAGCTTCTGCCTGCGTACGAGCAGGTTATGTTTGATTTCGACCATTTCTTTTTGGTCTGTCAGTGCCTGCGGCTGTTCGATCCACACACGGGAATCATAGAGGTTGCATTTTTTCAGCAGGCTGACCAGCTTATCGTAATAATAATTTAAGTCTTCATTTGTTTTTCTGTATTTTTCTTGTTCTCTCATGGCTTCCTGATACATTTCCCACTGATATTCAAATTCTCTGGAATCGCGTACATGGAAGCGTTCGCGTCCGTAATCTACCGCATTGGTAATATTTACATATTTAATCTTGACTTTATTTAATAGGATAATTGCGTAATTGATGTTTACATCGGCCTGCTGCATATCACGCCTGCTGTTCTGCAGGCAGAGTACGATATAGGCGGAGCCGATCAATGCGGTGGCGATGACCCCGATCCAGGCGTACTGCATGTCATAGTCAAAGCCTGTGGATAAGATCAGCATCAGCACTGCGGCTGTTGCGGCGGCAAACAGCAGCATAAATGACGCTTTCCTCAGCCGTCTGCGTTTTCTGGCGCAGTCTTTTTTTAAAATCTCCCATTCCTGCTTCTCGCCTTCCAGATACTGCATGTCCCGCTTTACTGTTGCCTGATATTCCTCATTGGTGCGCAGATTTTTGATCGCGTCCGGTATCTCGTCTTCCTGGCGCTGCATCATCTGAAACTGCGCGTCGGAAATCCGTTTGGATGTGTTTAAAAACTGGTCTCTGGCCATGTTCAGCTTTGCTACATAGTCTGCGGCTTTTTGGATCTCTTCTGCCTGGTCCGGCGCCAGGTTTTCGATCAGCTCGATATCATTCAGATAGGAAGTGACGATATAATATTCCTTTTTTCCGTCGTCGATTTCCCTGGCGTTTTGCAGCAGCTGCTCGCAGCGGTCCTGTGCCGCGCTGCTTGCACCGCCTGCCCGAAGCTGTTCCAGCCCGCCGGATACCTGGACGTCTTCCATGACCTTTTCCAACGCTGCCCGGTCTTTTCTTCGCTTGAAAAATCCCATTTGATCACCCCTTATATGCTATATATTCCTCTTTCCATGCGTTTGCCTGCAAATGAATCTCATTTTGGGCCTGTGCCGGGGATACCCTGGCCAGGCGCATCAGCTGCAGCACTTTCCCGTATTCCGCGGAGGCTTCCGTCAGACGCCCGATTTCCGCAAGATTCTTTTTCATCGACGCAAACTGCTCCTGGCTGATGTGGTGCTGCTGCAAAAACCACTGCACGCGCTCGCTGTCTTCCAAAAAACAGACTGCCTGGGACGCTGCCTTTAAGGAATCGACCCGGTGGCTTAGCTCATACGCTTTTTCGTAACAGCTGACGGCGCGTTCAAAGCAGAACATATTTGCATATGCGGTGCCCATATTGTGCCAGATATCGCCGCTGACCCTTACATCGGACGGGCTGTCTGTGGCATGCAGCAGCAGGCTGCGGTATTCTTCGATCGCTGCCAGGTACTTTTTTTTCTCCATCAGCTGGTCTGCCTTTATTTTGCGGTTCTCGTAATTACTCTGATGGTCCATTTTCTGCAGCTTCATCCCCAGAAACTGCATCTCGTTTTTGGAAAAATATCCCGAATCCATGATGATCTGCATACAGAATACCCGGAACCCCTGCCTGTCTTCCATCAGCCTGCGCAGCTTCCCTGCCAGCTGCACCGCTTCTACCTCGGTTTCCAGCCAGTCGCAGAACTCCGGCGTCATAATGTTTTCATCCAGCAAATAGATATTGTCCTGCAAAAAATAACACAGCTCTTCGACGGAATAGATATTTTGTTTGGCGCTCTCCAGGTAAAAGGGCTTTGCCGCCCGCTGAAAGCTGCAGAAAATCAGTCCGCTCATCGGTTCTCCCTTCTAAATGTACAATCCCTGCCCTCATAGCAGCCGTTTTGATAATCCATTGCACGGTTACCCCTAATCGTAACCGTTCAGATAACCCATGGAACTATTACCCCTAATCCACTTTCATAATATACTCCCAGACCATATCGCTTGCCTTAAAAAATTCCCCCAGCCCCAAATCCCGGATGGTCAGCTTTACCGACCGGTCCGATACCGGCCTGGCCTGGATGCGCAGCCTGGTTGCCTTGGGCGGGCGGGCCGGGAGGTTCGTAAGCTCCAGGGATTCGATCCTTGCTTCCCTGCTGTTTGGCATCTGGAGCCAGAAATCGACCTCGCCCGGCCCGTCCAGGATCACTTCGCACACGCCGCTGGCCTCATACCAGTTGTCCCCCGCGGAAATCAGCGTATGGAATGCCATTTCGTTATTTTTGCGCACTTTCAGGCTGATGTTAAATTTCATTTCATTTTCGCCCATATATGCATAATTCCACGGGATAATGCCTTCGAGGATCTCCGCCGCATAGCAGGCGCCCTTGGAAAAGAGGTTTTTGCCGAGGAACGCGCGCCTGCCCTGGCAGAGCACCCGCAGGGAATGCTTCATCCAGCCGCCTTCAAAGCCGTCCCCGACCAGGTATACAGAGGAAATAATCCGTTTGTCGAACACTTTCGGGATAATCTCGGCAAACGAAGCGTCCTTATCTTCGGTCAGATAACCGCAGTCCGTCTCCAGGATCTGGATCAGCTGCGGCTTGGTCTGCTTCGTGCGGGATAAGTACCAGCAGATTATACTCTTGCCGTAATACTGGTACATCGCCACATCATGGATCGCCAGCCCGTCCTTCTGGTTTAAGGCGTAATAATAAAAGCTCTTCATATAATCCATCACGGTGATCTTTTTGCGCGGAACCGGCAGCTGCTCGAAGACATACTCCATCAGTTCCATTAATTCATCATTTAATTTTGCAAACGTGAATACCAGCTTGCCGACCTCGAGCTTCGGGCCGAGCTTTCCTGCCAGCAGCAGGATCTTTTTGATAAAGACCGCAAGCAGGGTGCGTATTTCAAATGTCTGTTCCCGGATCAACGTATAATCCCGTTCCAGCGCGCGCGTCAGCAGGTGGCTTTCACATTTTCCCATATCCGCCTTTTCAAACCGGATGGCTTCATCCCCGTATACCCACTGGCCGGAAGCTGAAGCCATACAAACGGCAAGCGGAATCTGAAAAATCTCACTGCCTGCCACGGAGCTGACCGTCTCCGGCTCCGGGTGTTCGGTTGTCGCAAAGCTGACCATGGCATAGCTGTCATTCAAATCGATTCCAATATACAATTTTTGTTCATTCAAAGCCATAGCCTTTCTAAATGATTTTAAACATCTTCGCACTTAATATATGGAGCTTTTCATACTCCTGCATCGTCCGCAGCAGGTCCTTGTAATTGCCCTGTTCTTCCAGGTACAGCATCTGGTTGATATAGGCATAGCGCCCGCCGTGGCGGATATCCCGGTATGCAATGCCCGCCGCACGCTTCGTTTCCCCCAGCTGCTGCATCCCGTCCGCCGTCTCCTGCGTCAGATAATACTCTACCTCGTCATCGGCAAACAGCAGAAATTCCCACGTAAATATCCCGTCATAGACCTGCAGCATCGGCGCCGAACTATATGCCTGCTGCTTCGGCGTCCGGTAGTGAATATGGATACGGCTGTCCGGCCTGGCATGGTACTCCACCAGCAGGCGGTTGTACAGCTGGTATCTGCTGCACAGGCTGTCCGGAAGGTTTTTATAAAATGCAAAGTTCATATTTCTGGATATAAATTCATGCAGCAGCTCATCCGCTATCCGCATCTGGTAGCGGTCCAGGGTATCTGCCTGTGAAAAATATTTCAAAAGCCCCAGACGGCATGCTACGCCGCGCAGCTTGCCTTCTTTGTACATCTGGCACGCTTCTAAAAACAGGTTCGTGGGCAGCGGCATCTCATGGACGACATACTCATGCATACAGTACGACCGGTACGCCTGCAGGATAAATTCCCGCCCGTTATGGGAACGGTACCCCTGGTACACCTCATACATCCGGTCTGCATATGCTGTGCTGTACAGCGACTGCACAAGCAGCCGTTCTTCGAGCTCCTCTGTCTCGCCAACCTCAGCGGCAGCCGCTGCCTCGTACACCTGCATCATCTGTTTGGACGGCCCTTCGTAATATTTTGCCAGATAGGTCACGACGGCTGTATTCTGCACGCCCGCCGCCAGCACTGCCATACAAAGCTCCAGCAAAAACGCATCCTCGCCGATATCCCGCGTACGCAGCAGATAGGCCGAAAGCTGCGCAAGCCTTTGCAAATCCATCCCGTCATACCCATAGCTGTGGATCAGCTCAAATGCCTTTTCATTCCAGCCCCGGTCGATCATCAGCTCAATCATCAGGTTGCGGTTATCCCTGCGCATCCCTGCAAAATCTACCTGCAAAAGGTAATCGTCCAGGCCGTCTTCCAGCTGGTGCAGTAGGCAGTAGCGCACAAGCCCGGGGCCGATCTGGCTTTTATACTTCGCGCTGATTTGCGGCGCGGCCATCAGGATACGCAGATATTCCACATCTGTCTTCACCGGCACGCTCAAATCCTGCTTGCCGTCCATATGGTGCATTAAAAACTGCAGCTTTTCCGGCGCCAAGTTTAAGCACCTGCGGATATAATGCGACGGCTTCATCAGCTTCTGCAGCTGGCAGGCATCCGGCGCCACGAACCGCTGCCCCCTGTTATTTTCCAGTACAATCGCATAATCGTTGGAAAACAGCTGGAAATACGCTGCTCCCCCCTGAACCGCAACCCGCTGTTCTTCTTTCATATGCTTTTGGATCACGACGACATAAGCTGCCATCGGATTGGTGCAGTAAAACTTATGCGTATATAAAATATCCGCTAACGGCCCTGCCAGCTCCTGCGTCAGAATGCCTTTGTCGAGCACCTCGTCATAAATAACCGCCAGGTTGTCGTCCATATGCCCCTTTAAAATCTCATCGATGGCAAATTGCTTCATCGTTTCGGTATATTTGCTGTAAATCGCGGGCTGTTCGTCCTTACGGGCAATAATATTCGCATACAGCGCCGCCTTGTATTGATACGCCAGCTGGTTGTTATACTGAAAATACATCTGGATCACCTTCGGCAGCGGCTGTATACTGTGCAAGTCCATCGTCAGCAGAAACGCTTCGTACAGGCCCGTAATCTTAAGGTTTTCCAAAATCCCCTTTTCATACCAGTGGTGGTATTTTGCCTGAAAGCACTGCCCTTTGATCAGATACGCACACACTCCCGCCAGCATATCCTCGTCCGGGTTCTTCTCATAGCTGCGGAATAAAATCCGGCAGACAATCGGATGAAACCGGCGCATATTGTTGGCCAGGCGCATCACCTGGTCCGCTAAGTCCTGCGTCAGCACGCCCTGCCTGGAAGCCCAGTTCATCAACAGGATCTCATACTGGTCCAGCTTGGTCAAAAGGTACGGCTGGTCCTGATACACCTGGAACGCTTCCACATACCATAACGGCGAATACTGCCCCTGCATAATCCTCGCTTCCATCAGGCGCAGCTTGATCTGCGGCTGTGTGCGCAGCGTCCCGTTTAAGCGCAGCGTCAGGAAAAAAATCATCGGATGCGTCCCGTAACGCTTCGCAATCTCTTCAATTTCATCCAGGAGCCGGTCAATCACCACCGGTTCTTTTTCTTTCTGCAGACAAAGATAATCATAAAATGCCCACTGCGGGTCGTTTCTATTTTTAAACTTCTGACGGTATTCATCCATCAGCCACTCGGCGTCCTGGCGCTGCTTATTGCGCTGCAGCGCATAGGCTTTAAACAAAATATGCCACGGGTCTTTGGGGCGGACTTCCTCCATCCGCTCAATCAGCGCCAGCGTCTGCTTCGTCCATTCCCCGGTCACCATTTTTTTCAGCCGGTAATTCACATAACATCTTGTCAGCAGGCAGGTCGCACGCTGCAGCCCCTGCACCCGCCGCTCCTTGCGCACGTCCAGGCTGTCCTTAGACACCCATACCTGCAGTTCTTCTTTTTGTACATCATTTTCAAAATAAATGCTGCCGAAATTGTTGCCAGCATGCATTTTTTCCGTATCTATGTAAAAGCTGAACGGATATGCGCTTCCCATAAAATCCTGATCCGTCACATAGCGTTTCTGCGGAACCAAAAATTCCTCCCCTGCAGTAATGCGGATCTCCAAAAATCCCCAGCCTTCCTTTCTGATCAGCAGCTGCTCTTCCACCGGCGCCTTCACGCCGAACAGCTCCACACTTCGTTTTTCCAAAAAAAACTGCACCCTCGCCTTTTTTCCGGTCCCGATCAAAAACTCATCCATCGTTCGTTCCGTCACCGTAGACCGGGAAAGCCCTTCATATAATAAGGAAGCTTTTAGTTCTTTCGGCGTCTGCGGCGCCAGTATATTTTTAAATGCCGGGGAATGGAAGATATGGTACGCCTCTTTCCACTCATTTTTGGCAAGCTTTGTAAAATCCCTGAGATTTTTAATGCACCCGGTCGATGCCTCCGCATACAGCCTGGTCACCGCAGCCGTATAGGCCAGCGGATATTCCCCGCCGTTGCATACCACATACAGATTCCCGGACGCCTCTTCCCCCTCCTGCATGCCGTCTGCGCGAAACCGCACCTGGATCTGCGCCTGTACGCCTTCAAACTGAACCGTCAGGCATTCCATCCGCGCGCTGGAAGCATAAATAATACCGCGCATCTGTATTCCGTTTTCACTTTTCACCTGGAAACTGTCCGTAACCGTCTGCCCCTCGACCACCTCCAGCTCCAGCTTCTCTTTTGAGAACACCACCCGCGGCTGTTCATAAGGGATTTTCCCCTCTGCCAGCTCTTCGATCCTCTTTCGCACGATGCCACCTGCTTTACTCTTGCTTTTTTCGCCAATACCGCTATAATAACTAAAAGACGGTACATTTTATTCTGGCCTGTCTTATGAATTATAAACTATTTGCGGGAGACGCGCAATATGTTGATGAAAGTTCGTTAAAGGAGGACCTATTTTATGATACAGCACAAAGACCATTTCCACGGCAGCGACCTGGAAAAAATCGAACAGGTATACGGCATAAAAAAAGAAACGATCACCAGTTTTTCCGCCAACGTCAACCCCCTCGGCATATCTCCTGCGCTGCGGCGCACGCTGGCAGAGCGGATTGACGCGATCACTTCCTATCCGGACAGAGACTATGTATCCCTGCGCAGGTGCATCGCGGAATATGCCGGGACCGATTATGAAAATATCCTGGTCGGCAACGGCTCCACCGAACTGATCTCCCTGTTTATCCAGGCGGAGCACCCGAAAAAAGCCGTTGTCGTCGGGCCGTCCTATTCGGAATACGAACGGGAGATCGCACTGGGCGGCGGCACGACGCTTTATTATCCGCTGCGGGAAGAGGACGGATTTGTCTTAAATACAGGTGATTTTATTTCCCATCTGAAAGACGACCTGGACCTGCTTGTTCTATGCAATCCGAACAACCCGACCTCTACCTGCATCACAAACCGCTCGATGCGGCTGATTCTGGATGCGTGCCTGCAGCATGGCATTTACGTAATGGTGGACGAGACATATGTGGAATTTGCAGATGATGCACATCTGATCACTTCCGTGCCGCTGACACATTATTACAACAACCTTGTCATCCTGCGCGGCACGTCCAAGTTCTTTGCCGCCCCGGGGCTGCGGCTCGGCTATGCGGTAACCGGCAACCGGGATTTGATAAAAACAATCAATACGCGTAAAAATCCATGGACAATCAATTCCCTGGCAGCGATTGCGGGGGAGATTATGTTCCGGGATGAGGAGTATATTGAAAAGACGAAAACGCTGATCCATGCGGAACGTAAGCGGATGTTTGAGCTGTTTGATGCGCGGGATGATTTTAAGGTGTATCCGCCTTCGGGGAATTTTATGCTGGTGAAAATTCTGCGGCCGGGGCTTACCTCGCAGGATCTGTTCGACCGGACGATCCGCCGGGGGATGATGATTAGAGACTGCTCGACGTTTCCGTTTTTGGATGATAAGTTTATACGGTTTTGTTTTATGGAGCCTGAGATGAATGACCGGTTGGCTGCATGTATATTGGAAGGTTAAGGGCGGGTGGTGGCTATGCGGATAGTTGTATCGTTTCTAAGTTCCTAACCCGGATGAACCAGAAGAGAAACACTTTTGACATTGTGTTGCGTTTATTGGCTTCCCGATAGATCTTGATTGGCCAGGGAATGTGGCTAACCGGACGACTCTGCGGGCTGTAGCCAGGGGACGCGCCGGGAGACACACCTTGGAAGGACTGGGGCAACGCTGCGGTGAACGAA
>CANOET010000061.1 GCA_947564835.1 uncultured Eubacterium sp.
ACATTCTGGAATAGGAGCCGGAAGCCAGGCCCTTTCCCCCTCATCCGGCGTCCGCATAGCCAATCAAAAACGCAACACAATGTCAAAAGTGTTTCTTTTCTGGTTCATTCAGGTTAGGTTTTTCGGACAATGTGCTTATGGCCTACTTCTGTTTTATAGCAATGAAAGGATATGCCGCTGATATTATCAACCTCTTCCTGCAAAAATGACGAATAAATGCGTGTTTTAGAAAGGGGAAACTTCATTTATTCATGAATGAGGGCATTTTATGACTGTTTTGAAAGAATTGCTGTTTTTCCTGGTATACTATTTTGCTGTAAATAAATATATTTTGGAAAGGAAACAGGTAGCTATGAAGTATTTATTAAAAGGAGCTGCTGTAGCGGCAGTGGTATTGATTGTTTTAATGGCAATCAATATGTTTTGCAATATGCATGACATTCACTTAGACCAGACAGTAACGGGTACAGTATCAGCAGTTTGTGCCATGCTGTTTTATCATGGATTGATTAGGAATGACAACAGCAAAGATGATAGGAATAGAAAATAACGAGAGCTGCACTCCTCATGGAGTGCGGTTTTTTTAACAATATGTTTTCAAAAAAATAGAAACCGGAGGTGAAATCCAGCGCTTACGGAGACTAAGACAGGAGAGACTCACCCCCGACTGTCTTAGTCGCAGTTAGCGATTCGTTCACCGCAGCGTTGCCCCAGTCCGCCCAAGGTGTGTCTCCCCGCGCATTCCCAGCCCACCGCCCGCAGAGTCGTCCGGTTAGCCACATATCCACCGCCCGCAGAGTCGTCCGGTTAGCCGCATCCCCCTCCCCAGCCAACCAAAATCTTTCGGAAAAAAACGCACCACTATATCAATTACCGCATTTTTTCTTATCACCTCCCGCAACATTGAAATTTCCCCCAGTTCCTGTTACTATAGAATCATACAACCACCCACAATTTTTTCAACATATGGAGGAACACAAAAAATGGAGGCATATACAAGGTTTGCAGAAGTCTATGACCTTTTTATGGAAGACATCCCTTATGAGGCATGGAAGGATTTCCTTGTGAAAACCCTGCACAAAGAAGGAATCACCCAGGGGCTGGTCTGTGAACTTGGCTGCGGCACCGGCAGGATGACGAGGCTGCTTGCACAAAGCGGCTATGACCTGATCGGGATTGACGCATCGCAGGAGATGCTCAGCATTGCACGGACACAGGATAGTACAGGGATCCTGTATCTGGAACAGGATATGCGTGAATTTGAGCTGTATGGGACGGTACGGGCTGTGGTCAGCATCTGTGATACGCTCAACTATCTGCTGGAAGAACAGGAGCTGCTGCAGGTATTCCGGCTGGTAAACAATTATCTGGACCCGGGCGGAATCTTTTTGTTTGACCTGAATACGGAATATAAGTTCCGGGAGCTGATGGGGACGCAGACGTTTTGCGAACACCGAAAAGAGGGCAGCCTGATCTGGGAAAATTATTATGATGAAAAGGAACGTGTGAATGAGTACGCACTTACGATGTTTTTGCGCCGGGAGCAGGGGCTGTACCAAAAATACGAAGAAATCCATTATGAGCGCTGCTATGCGCTTTCCGAGGTGGCCGGGCTGCTGGAACAGGCGGGCATGCAGTTTGTAAGCGCCTGTGACGGGGAGGATCATGGGCCGGTGCGGGAGGATAGTGAGAGGATCTATGTGCTGGCAAGAGAATGCCGCAAGAATCAATAGAGTATAAGGAGAAAAAGAATGAAGGATTATATGGTTAGAGCAACAGCAGCGCAGGGAGCTGTCCGTGCGTTTGCGGTTACTTCCAAAGAACTAACCGAACAGGCGCGGATTTACCACAACACCAGCCCGGTCATATCTGCGGCCTTGGGCAGGCTGCTGGCTGCGGGGGTTATGATGGGTGTGATGATGAAGGAAAAGGATGCGCTGCTGACCCTGCAGGTGATGGGGGACGGGCCCGCGAAAGGGCTTGTCGTTACAGCGGACGGCGCCGGGCATGTCAAAGGGTATCCGCAGGCGCCGGGTGTTGAGCTGGCGCCGAATGCTATGGGTAAGCTGGATGTCGGCGGCGCGGTCGGCAGCGGGATTTTGCGTGTGGTAAAGGATCTGGGGCTGAAAGAGCCGTATGTCGGGACTACGCAGCTGCAGACCGGGGAGATTGCAGAGGATCTGACCTATTTTTTTGCAGCCTCGGAGCAGGTGCCGTCTTCGGTCGGGCTTGGCGTTTTGGTGGATACCGACTGTTCGGTCCGCCAGGCGGGCGGGTTTATCCTGCAGCTGATGCCGCAGGCGCCGGATGAGGTGATTGGCCGGCTGGAACAAAATATTTCCCGGCTGAAACCGGTGACCGATATGCTGGAACAGGGACTGACGCCGCAACAGATGCTGGAGCAGCTGTTGGACGGACTGGAAATGGAAGTTTTGGAAAAAATACCGGTCTCGTTTGTATGTAATTGTTCCAAAGAGCGTATTCTAAAAGCATTGGCCAGTATCCCGAAAAGCGATCTGAAAAGTATGGCTGACGACGGGGAACCCATTGAAGTGAAGTGCCAGTTTTGCAGCAGGGCATACCGGTTTGCTGCCAGTGAACTGCAGGAAATGCTTACACTGCCAAACGGCGCAGGGACAGGAAAGGAGTAGAAAAATGAAGGACGGATATATCAAGGTGGCTGCTTTATCCCCTAAAATCCGGGTGGCAGACCCTAAATATAATGTGCGGGCGATGCTGCAGCAGGTAAAGGAGGCGGCAGGGGAAGGGGCGTCCGTGATTGTATTTCCAGAGCTTTGCATCACCGGGTACAGCTGCGGGGATTTGTTTTTGCAGGAGCTGCTTTTGGAGGAAGCAAAAAACCAGCTGTTGTTTTTGGCGGAGCAGACAGCGCAGGTTGACGCGCTTATTTTTGCCGGGCTGCCGCTCGTGTACCGGGACAAGCTGTACAATACGGCTGCGGCTTTTCACCGCGGAAGGGTCCTGGGGATCGTGCCGAAGACCTTTTTGCCGAATTATGCGGAATTTTATGAGGCGAGGCATTTTGCAAGAGGGATGCAAAAGACGGTGCCTGTGACCTTGCGGGAAGGCATTACGGTACCGATGGGGACAGACCAGCTGTTTGTGTGCGATACGGTGCCGGGGCTTCGGGTAGCGGCGGAGCTGTGCGAGGACGTATGGTCGCCGAACCCGCCGAGTATCCGCCATGCATTAGCAGGCGCCGTGCTGATCGTGAATCTGTCGGCGTCGGATGAAATTACCGGAAAAGACGTCTACCGCAGAGACCTGATCGCAGGGCAGTCGGCAAGGCTTGTCTGCGGGTATGTGTATGCGAACGCGTCTGACGGGGAATCTACGCAGGATGTGGTATATGCGGGGCAAAGCCTGATCGCGGAAAACGGGATCGTGTTAC
The DNA here is from genome assembly GCA_947564835.1 of uncultured Eubacterium sp. Lineage (GTDB taxonomy): Bacteria > Bacillota > Clostridia > Lachnospirales > Lachnospiraceae > Eubacterium_J. Next base: position 3,413 of record CANOET010000061.1, read on the forward strand.
AGGAATCGGCACGTTTTACAAACGAGGCTGCTTATTCTGAGCTGGATGTACAAAAGCTGACGTCAGAGCGGCGCAGGATGTCTACGTTTGAGCCGGCGGCTGCGGACGGCTATACTATGACGCACTTTTCTATGGAAATATCAGAAACAGCGCTGACCCGTTTTGTGGATCAGACGCCGTTTGTACCAGGCAGCAAGGCGGACAGGGACAAGCGGTGCGAAGAAATCCTTTCCATTCAGGCGATGGGGTTAAAAAAGCGGCTGGAGCATACCGGCTGCGGATGTGCGGTTGTAGGTATTTCAGGCGGGCTGGATTCTACGCTGGCGCTGCTTGTAACCGTGCGGGCGTTTGATTTGCTTGGCATTGCGCGGGGGCAGATTTTGGCTGTCACGATGCCGGGCTTTGGCACAACGGACCGGACTTATGAAAACGCGGTGCATCTGATCCAATGCCTGGGCGCGGATTTGAAGGAGATCAGCATCCGCGAAGCCGTACATGTGCATTTTCAGGATATCTGCCACGATCCGTACGACCATGACGTGACCTATGAAAACAGCCAGGCAAGAGAGCGGACGCAGATACTGATGGACCTTGCGAACCAATATAACGGCATGGTCATCGGAACCGGGGATATGTCAGAACTGGCGCTTGGCTGGGCGACGTACAACGGCGACCATATGTCGATGTACGGGGTCAATGCTTCCGTGCCTAAAACGCTGGTCAGGCATTTGGTGCGGTATTTTGCGGATACCTGCAAAGATAATAAGTTAAAAACCGTGCTGTCTGATATCCTTGATACACCGGTCAGCCCAGAACTGCTTCCGCCGAAGGACGGCAGGATCTCGCAGAGGACGGAAGATCTGGTAGGGCCGTATGAGCTGCATGATTTTTTCCTGTATTATATTGTGCGGTTCGGGTATCGGCCGCGGAAGGTGCTGCGGCTCGCGATGCTTGCGTTTGATGGGGCCTATGAAAGGGAGACAATCCTGAAATGGATGAAAACATTTTACCGCAGGTTTTTCTCGCAGCAGTTCAAGCGTTCCTGCCTGCCGGACGGTCCGAAGGTAGGGACGGTTGCTTTGTCGCCGCGCGGGGATTTGCGTATGCCAAGCGATGCAAGCGTGAGGATCTGGATGGATGAAGTGGAGGAGCTGGAAAAATATGATGCCGGGTTTTGAAAGAAGGAGGAATTACGAAGACCTATGATGTGAAAATGCCGGTTCTGCGGCCTGTGCCTGGCCTGCAGAGCCTGGTTAAATATATTTAAAATAACTGGGTGTGGTGATTATAATGAAAATACAAAAAATTACTTTAACAAACTTTAAGGGGATTGATTATTCAGAATTAAACCTTCAGAAAAAATGTACTGTTTTTTATGGAATTAACGGGATGGGAAAGACTACCATATTAAGGGCAATTGATTTATTATATTCTTCAATTATTAATAAAATTGTTCAAAACAGATTCAAACAAAGTATCCGCATAGAATTGGAAGACATAAAATTTGGTAAATCGAGTTGTAAAATATCCTGTGATTTTTATCTTGCGGATACGGGAGAAACGATTGCGTATGATCTCTGTATGTACAGAAAAGAGAAAAAAAGAACACATAATCAAACTGCATTGAAAAAATTAACAGATACTTTTCGGGAAGCTTATATTGTCAAAGATACCGGAATGCCTATATTTGTAAATTATGGAGTTAACAGGACGGTAATGGATATTCCTTTAAGAATAAGAAATACACATCTATTTGATAAGGAATCTGCTTTTGAAAAAGCAATTGAAAGCAAAATAGATTTCAGAACATTTTTTGAATGGTTTCGTTATCAGGAAGATTTAGAGAATCAAATACGTGTCAGGGAAAATCCGCATTATACAGATCTCGCATTAAAGTCCGTAAAAAATGCTGTCTATGCAATGTTAGAGGATGTTTCAAATCTAAGAATTGAAAGAAACCCTTTAGCAATGAAAGTTGACAAAAATGAAATGTCTTTGCGTGTGGATCAATTATCGGATGGCGAAAAATGTACCTTAGCGTTATTTGGAGATTTGGCAAGACGTTTGGCACTTGCGAATCCTGTTTGTGATAATCCGCTTTTAGGGACAGGTGTTGTATTAATTGATGAAATAGAATTGCATATGCATCCATCCTGGCAGCGGAAAATTTTACCTGTATTGAAAAAGTGCTTTCCCAATATTCAATTTATTATAACTACACATTCGCCTCAGGTTTTGGGTGAATTAGACGAAAGCTATAAAATTTTTAGCATCGAAAAAGTACATGAAACGATTGCCTATCATGATATCCCATCACTGATTGGGTGGGACAGTAACTATATTTTAAAATGTTTTATGAACACAGAGAATCTTAACTCTGATACACAAAAACTGATCGCGGATATGTATGATCTGATTTCAGAAGGAAAACTGGAAGAAAGCGAAAAATTATTATTAAAACTGGAGGAATTAACAGATACTGCACATGAAGATGCTGTAAAAGCACGTATGCTGATACGAAGAAGGAAAAAGACAAATGCGAAAAATTAAGAAAACAGTACCGCCTGTTGATTTTGAAAAATTTAAGCAGGAATTTAGAAATAAGTATGGATATGATGCACGATTTGATGATTTACAGGCAAATGAGAAACGAAAGCTAAAAGAAGAGCTTATCAAAGAGCAATATCGTTTATGCTGTTATTGTATGAAAAAAATAGAATGGTACAACAGCCATGTGGAACATTTTGTTCCGCGTTCATTGGCGCCTGAGCAGGAGATGGATTACTTTAATTTGTTAGCATCCTGTAATGGATATAAAGATGCAAAAGAAAATTGTGGCCACAAAAAAGATAACTGGTATCATAAATATCTTATGGTCTCGCCCCTGTCAGATCTCTGTGAACAAGTATTCCGGTATACGCCAGACGGACGTATCCTCTCCGATGATGTAAGAGGGAAAGAAACTATAAAACATCTGGAATTAGATAGCGAACTATTAACCAGGGCACGCAGATCTGCTATTTTTGTAAGTGGTTTTTTTGATGAAGAATTGGATGATGATATGCGAAAAGAACTGATTCAGGAATATAGCACCTCCCAAAATGGTGAATTGCCTGCTTTTTGTAAAGCTGTGATTTATTGTCTGCTTAACGGATAAAAGTACATAGCAAATTAAAAATACTTTACATCCCATAAAATCCAAGCTATAATTTAACAAACACATACTGCAAAAGGAAAGATGGCCGACACAAAAAGTTTCCAAACAGGGAGGAACGCGATGGCAAAATATGTAATGGCATTGGACGCCGGGACGACAAGCAACCGGTGTATTCTGTTTAATGAAAAAGGGGAAATGTGCAGCGTGGCGCAAAAGGAGTTTACCCAGTATTTTCCGAAGCCGGGCTGGGTGGAACATGACGCGAATGAGATCTGGTCGGCGCAGCTGGGCGTTGCCGTGGAGGCGATGCAGAAAATCGGCGCAACCGCAGCTGATATCGCGGCAATCGGTATTACGAACCAGCGGGAGACGGCAATCGTGTGGGATAAAGAGACGGGGGAGCCGGTCTGCCATGCGATTGTATGGCAATGCAGGCGCACTTCGGAATATTGCGATTCTTTGAAGGAACGGGGGCTTACGGATCTGTTCCGTAAAAAGACCGGGCTTGTGATTGACGCTTATTTTTCAGCAACAAAAGTAAAATGGATTCTGGATCATGTGGAGGGGGCAAGGCAAAGAGCGAAGGACGGAAAGCTATTGTTTGGCACGGTGGAGACGTGGCTGATCTGGAAGATGACCAAAGGGGCCGTGCATGTCACGGATTATTCCAATGCCTCCAGGACGATGCTGTTTAATATCAATACGCTGGCCTGGGATGCGGATATTTTAAAGGAACTGGATATTCCGGAATGCATGATGCCGCAGCCGGTGCCTTCGAGCTGTATTTACGGGGAGGCGGATGCGTCGTTTTTCGGCGGGCCGATTCCGATCGCAGGCGCTGCGGGCGATCAGCAGGCGGCACTGTTCGGGCAGACCTGTTTTACGGCCGGAGAGGCCAAAAACACATATGGGACAGGCTGCTTTTTGCTGATGAATACAGGTGAAAAACCGGTGTTTTCCAACAACGGCCTCGTAACGACGGTTGCGTGGGGGCTGGACGGCAGGGTCAGCTATGCGTTGGAGGGCTCTATTTTTGTGGCGGGCGCCGCGGTGCAGTGGCTGCGCGATGAGATGCGGCTGGTCGATACATCGCCGGATACGGAGTATATGGCGTCTAAGGTAAGGGATACCAATGGCTGCTATGTGGTGCCGGCGTTTACGGGCCTTGGCGCGCCGTACTGGGACCAGTATGCCAGAGGGACGATCGTGGGCATTACCCGCGGGGTAAATAAATACCATATTATCCGGGCGACGCTGGAATCAATCGCGTACCAGGTGAATGATGTAATTACGGCGATGCAGGCGGATTCGGACATTACGCTGCGTACGTTAAAGGTGGACGGCGGCGCGAGTGCGAATAATTTCCTGATGCAGTTTCAGTCCAATGTGATCAGTGCGCCGGTCCACCGGCCGGTGTGCGTCGAGACGACGGCAATGGGCGCCGCTTATCTGGCGGGGCTGGCCGTAGGATACTGGAACGGGAAGGAAGAGGTGATGAAAAACTGGCAGATTGACCGGGTGTTCCAGCCGGAAATGGAAGAAAAAGACCGCAGGGCCTGTCTGGATGGATGGAGCAGGGCTGTGAAATATTCTTACGGGTGGGCGAAAGAAGAGGGGTCCTAAGACTGCGGATCCAGGATGATCACGGAATCCAGGCTAAGACAGGCCGGATGGATACAGGAATGAAGGAGATACGGCATGTATGATGTATGTATTATAGGAGCAGGCGTCTGCGGCTGCGCCGTGGCCAGGGAACTGTCGCGGTATCAGGCAAGTGTCTGTGTGGTGGAAAAGTGTGAGGATGTATGCTGCGGGACGTCTAAGGCAAACAGTGCCATTGTGCATGCGGGATTTGACGCGCCGCCGGGATCTTTGATGGCGCGGTTAAACGTGGAGGGGAATGCGCGGATGGAGCAGCTGGCGAAAGAGCTGGATGTTCCGTTTCAAAGAAACGGCTCGCTGGTCGTCTGCCTGCAGAAGGAGGATTTGCCGCGTCTTCAGGAGCTTTATGAAAAAGGTGTAAAAAACGGTGTCCCGGGCCTTAAGATCCTTTCCAGAGAAGAGGCGGTCCATAAGGAGCCGAATCTGTCTGATGATGTGGCCGGTGCTTTGTATGCGCCGACAGGCGGGATCGTATGTCCGTTTCTTTTAACGATTGCGCTGGCGGAAAATGCGTGTACGAACGGCGTGGAATTTTTATTCGATACAACAGTAACCCAGATCCAAAAAGGGGATGGATTTTTTACCATACAGACAGATCAAGGGGCGCTTCAAAGCCGGTATATTGTCAATGCAGCCGGGGTATATGCAGATCAGATTTATCATATGGCAGGCAGCCTTCCGATGAAGATTACGGCGCGCAAAGGAGAATACCTCCTGCTTGACCACAGTGCGGGCGGACATGTGTCGCATACGGTCTTTATGCTGCCGACCAAAATGGGAAAAGGCGTGCTGGTGTCTCCGACCGTACATGGAAACCTGCTTGTAGGGCCGACGGCTGCGGATCTGGAAGATAAAGAAGGAACCAATACGACCAGGCAGGGGCTCGCCGAACTGCGCACGAAAGCGCAGCTTGCAGTAAAGGGGCTGCCGTTTTCACAGGTGATCACTTCGTTTGCCGGGCTGCGCGCGCATGAGGAAGGCGGCGAATTTATCATTGGAGAGGCAGAGGATGTGGAGCGTTTGATTCAGGTAGCAGGGATGGAATCGCCGGGGCTTTCGTCTGCTCCGGCAGTCGGCGTCATGGTGGCGGAGCTTTTGCGCGAAAAAATGGGGCTTGCCGAAAAAGCGGATTTTACAGCGCAAAGGAAAGGGATCGTGCGGCCGTCAGATCTGAGCCTGGAAGAACGCAATGCGCTGATCCGGGAGCAGCCGGCATATGGCACCGTCGTCTGCCGCTGTGAGTCCGTGACGGAAGGCGAGATCATAGACGCCATTCACAGGCCCGTCGGCGCAAGATCCTTAGACGGCATAAAGCGCCGCACGAGGGCAGGCATGGGCAGATGCCAGTCCGGTTTTTGCAGTCCGCGGGTGATGGAGATTTTAGAGCGGGAGCTGGGCATGCAGATGGAAAAAATTACAAAGTCCGGCGGGCATTCTGCGATAGTGGCCGGGCAAACCAAGGGATAAATTCTGCACATGCAGCCGGGCAGGTCAGCTACCTGGGAGCGGTAAATCAGGGATAAATTCTGCACATGCGGCGGGGCAGGTCAGCTGCCTGGGAGCGGTAAATCAGGGATAAATTCTGCACATGCGGCGGGGCAGGTCAGCTGCCTGGGAGCGGCGAATCAGAGATAAGCAGGAGGAAGGCTTGTGAAGGAATATGAGATTGTAGTGGCAGGCGGAGGGCCTGCCGGGCTGGCGGCGGCGCTTGCCGCGAAAAAAGCCGGGATCGGGAGCATTCTGATCCTGGAACGGGATAAGGAGCTGGGAGGCATTTTAAATCAGTGCATCCATAACGGGTTCGGACTGCATACGTTTCAGGAAGAACTAACCGGGCCGGAGTATGCGGGAAGATATATCGATCTTGTAAAAGAACAGGGGATTGCATATCTGCTGGATACCATGATCATGGAGATCAGCCCGGATAAAATCATAACAGCGATGAACCGCACGGACGGCGTCATGCAGATCCGGGCAAAGGCAGTGGTTCTGGCGATGGGCTGCAGGGAGCGTTCCAGGGGGGCGTTAAATATTCCGGGTTACCGTCCGGCAGGCATTTTTTCAGCAGGGACAGCACAGCGGCTGGTAAATATAGAAGGATATCTGCCAGGCAGGGAGGTCGTGGTCTTAGGCTCCGGGGACATCGGCCTGATCATGGCGCGGCGCATGACATTAGAAGGCGCAAACGTAAAAGCAGTCGCCGAGCTGATGCCATACTCCGGCGGGCTTAAGCGGAATATCGTGCAGTGCCTGGATGATTACGGGATACCGTTAAAGCTCGGCCACACTGTCGTGGATATCCGCGGAAAAGAACGCATCGAAGGCATTACGCTGGCCAAAGTGGATGCACACGGACAGCCGCTGCCCGGTACAGAAGAAGACTATACATGCGATACACTGCTGCTGTCTGTCGGCCTGATCCCGGAAAATGAGCTTTCCAAAGCCATGGGCGTAGAAATCGATCCGGTAACGGCCGGCCCGGCTGTCAATGAAAGCCTGGAGACAAGCATACCGGGTGTATTTGCCTGCGGCAATGTACTTCATGTGCATGATTTGGTAGACGATGTATCCGAAGAAGCAGGGCGGGCCGGAGAACATGCGGCCAGATATGTGTACGGAGGGCATACGGAAAGAGGAAGGGAAATTGTCCTGTCTGCAGAAGACGGCGTACGCTATACCGTACCGCGCCGGATTGACCTGTCCAAAATGGACGATACGCTGAAGGTGCGTTTCCGTGTCGGGGCAGTATATCAAAATGCCTATATCAGCGTGTTCCTGGACGGGGAACGGGTGATGCACCGGAAAAAACAGGTGATGGCGCCGGGTGAGATGGAACAGGTGGCGCTGCAAAAACAACAGCTTGCCGCATATCCGCAGCTGAAAAAGATTACCGTTAAAATCGAAAGGGAGTAGCAGCATGCAGGAAAAAGAAATGCAGACAGAAGTACAAACCGGAATGCAGACAGACGGAATCATGCAAACAGGCGTACAAACAGAAAGAGCAATGCAAACAGGTGTACAAACAGAAAGAGCAATGCAAACAGGCATACAAACAAAAAGAGCAATGCAAACAGGCATACAAACGGAAGCAGCAGCGCAGACAAGCATGCAGACGGAAATAAAACAGCTGACCTGCATAGGATGTCCAATGGGCTGTCTTTTGACAGTCACGACAGAACAGCCGGCGGCGGAACCGGGGGCAGCGGTCAAAAAAACAGTCACGCAGGTAACCGGGAATACATGTCCGAAAGGAAAAGCCTATGCAGAAAAAGAAGTGACCAATCCGACCAGGATTGTAACATCGACGGTAAGGGTAGACGGCGCGGACCGCAAGCTGATTTCTGTAAAAACAAAAGAAGATATCCCGAAAGACAAGATTTTTGCATGTATGCGGGAAATCAACAGCATCCATGCGAAAGCCCCGGTTCAGATCGGAGACGTGCTGCTGGAAAGTGTAGCCGGAACAGGCGTGGCGGTGGTTGCTACGAAAGCGGCGGCAGCATTATGACAGCATATAAAATTATTTCGATGGAAGAGGACGCAAGGAAAGACCATTTTTCTTATTTTCAAGGGATGGGATATCCATACGTGGGTGTAACCGTAAATGCAGATATAACAGACTGGCTGGCAGCAGTCAAAGACCAGGGGCTTCCGTTTTTCCACAGCTTTTTATATGCTGCGGCAAATGCGGCAAACCAGGTGCCGCAGCTGCGCCGAAGAATCAAAGACGGCGGCGTGATCGAGTTCGTACAGTGCCGCAGCTCCTACACGGTAGCGCTGGAGAACGGGGCATACTGCTACTGCACGCTGGACACAGGAAAGCCGTTCGGGGAATTTTTGGAATATGCCAGGAAAGAACAGCAGCAGGCAGTTGCACAGGCAGGAATTGACGACGGCGAAGACGCTTTGGAGCTGTTTTTTATCTCCACTTTGCCATGGCTTTCGTACAGCGCGCTTGTGCAGCCGGTTCCGTTTCCGGCAGACAGCAATCCGAGGATTACATGGGGCAGATATTTTGTACAGGAGAACCGGACCTATCTTCCGGTATCGCTGCTGTGCCATCATGCACTGGTGGACGGGATCCATCTGAACCATTTTTTTAAGCAGCTGGACACGCAGCTTAAGGCATTCCTGCCATCCAGCAAAAATCAGTGATTCACGAAATTAGAGTTTAATGCAGTCTGATTCGCGTCAGTGCAAGGCAAAATTTCGACGGCGATGTGGTTCCATCGACTAGAAATTTTAACGCAGCAATGGCGTGAATCAGGCTGTAATAAACTCTGATTTCTGCCCGGATGGAGCACTAGGAAAGTGGGGGGACTATGTTTGGTGTAGAGGAGATCCAGAGCCTGAACGAATTGGAACTGGCGGTTTATGAATATGTCATGCTGCATAAGAACGCCGTATCCTACATGCGCATCCGGGAACTTGCGGCAGAAGCACATGTATCTACGACAACAATACTTCGATTCTGCAAAAAAATGGGCTGTGACGGATACGCAGAGTTCAAGCTGCGCATGAAAGAATACAACGGATTAAAACAAATGACGCATCTGTCCGAGGACCTGTCCGAAATGCGGGCATTTTTTGAACGCTGTGCGAGCGGCGCCTTCCAAAAAAAGCTGGAAGAAGCCGCCGCTGTCATCGCAAAAACAGAACGGCTTGTATTTGTCGGCATCGGAAATTCCGGGCATGTGGGGCAGTACGGGGCCAGATGCTTTACCAACCTTGGCAAATTCAGCCTATGTATATCAGATCCTTTTTATCCCATTAATATGAAGGATGCAGCGTCCACGGTAGCGGTGATTCTGTCGGTATCAGGCGAGTCGCAGCAGGTGGTAAAGATCGCAAACGGTTTGAAGCGTTCCGGCTGCCGGATTATCAGCATTACCAATACGGAGCAGTGTACGATCAGCAGGCTGTCAGATGTGAATCTGGCGTATTATATTACGATGCTGCGGGATGAGGATGGGGTAGATTATACGTCGCAGATTCCGGTTATGTATATGGTTGAGGCTTTGGGGAAAAAGATTAGGGAGCGGCTGGTGGAAGACTGAAGATTCCGGAAAGATCTTGAGTGGCCGGGGGTGATGTGGCTAACCGGACGACTCTGCGGGCTGTGGCCAGGGGATGCGCCGGTTAGCCATACCCCCCCCCTGGCCTTCTTGCATCACAGGCCACCCTCCAATTTGACTTACATCAAAAAACAGGACGTTTTTTTGGAATAACATGTTCCAAAAGAAGGTACCTGTTTTTTTCATGTCCCTATATACAGACTTTTCCCAAAAAGTTGTATATAATGTCCATATCAAACACGGCGCCGTGTCAGGCAAGAAAGGACTGTGATATGGCCAGATCACAGCAACCAGGATCATATTGCTAAAATGCAGGAAACAGGGAGGAGAATCTATTATGGCACAGGTTCGGGATTATGCAAAACTCGCCAGGGATATTATGGAATCGCTGGGAGAGGAAAATATTACGAGTGCGGCACATTGTGCAACCAGGCTGCGTCTGGTGCTAAAGCAGACGCCGTCAGCGGATGTTACGGCAAAGATTTCAGGGATGCCGGCGGTTATCCAGGTCGTGGAAAAGGGCGGGCAGTACCAGATTGTGATTGGGACGCATGCAAAGGATGTCTATGAGGAGCTGTCCAGGATTATGCATCTGGATGAAAGTCAGGATACCGGGGGACAGAAAGGAAGCATTTTAAGCCGGGTAATTGCTACAATGTCTGCGGTGTTTGCGCCGTTTGTTTATATTCTTGCGGCTGCGGGGCTGCTGCAGGGGGCTTTGATTATTGTGAATCTGTTTGTCCCGTCGTTTGCGCAGACAGGTACTTATGCGGTGCTAAGTTTTATGTCCTGGACACCGTTTACGTTTTTGCCGGTTATGATTGCGGTTACGGCTTCAAAGCATTTCAAGTGTAATACGTTTATCGCGCTCTGGTGCTGTCTGGCGCTGGTCAATCCGGACTGGGGGAGCCTTGCGGCACGGATTGCAGACGGGGAAAGCATCCGGTTTCTGTTTTTTGAGATGGCGCAGACGACGTATACTTCCAGTGTACTGCCGCCGCTGTTTTTAGTGCTGGTGCTTTCTTATGTGGAGCGGTTTTTCGAAAAGCATCTGCCGGATGTGATCAAGGCGCTGGTGGTGCCGTTGATTTGTGCGGTTATTATGGTTCCGGCAACTATTCTGGTTATCGGGCCGATCTCGGATCTTGTCGCAGGCGGCATTGCGTCTGGCTATAATTTCCTGTATGACGCGGTTCCTGCCCTGGCGGCGATTGTGATTGGCGGTTTTTGGCAGATTGCGGTTATTTTTGGTGTACATTGGGGTGTGACGCCGATGGTTATGGCGAATTTTGATAACTTTGGCTGTGATTCGTTTCAGGCGGTACAGACCTGCGCGGTGGTTGCACAGGCTGCGGCATGTTTCGGAGTGGTTATAAAAACCCGGAATAAGGAAATGAAAAATGTTGCTATGTCCGCTGGGCTGACAGGCATTTTCGGTATTACGGAACCGGCGATCTACGGTGTGACGCTGCGTTTGAAAAAACCGTTTGTGGCAGGCTGTATCGCAGGTGCGCTGGGCGCTATAGCGGTTGCTTTCTTTGGTTCGAAAAACTATGTGTATGCCGGCCTTCCAAGCCTTTTGACGACTGTAAACGCAATCAGCCCGGATGCACCGATGTCTTTTCCGGGCATGCTGATTGGATGCGGGATCTCCATCGTGGCGGCAATTCTGTTGGTGCAGGTGATCGGGTGTGATGAAAAGCCGCAGGAAGAGGCAGTCGCCGGCAGTCAGACAGCGGGGCAGAAAGAAACAGCGTCTGTACCGCAGGCAGCTGACTGTGAAATCAAGGTTTATGCGCCGCTGAACGGTACAGCCAAAACGCTGCAGGAAGTAAATGACCCGACTTTTTCCGAAGGGATCTTAGGGCAGGGAGCCGCGATTATTCCTTCGGAGGGCAAGCTGTTCGCACCGTTTGATGCGACGGTAAGCTCGGTATTTGATACCAGGCATGCAATCTGCCTGGAGCATGAAGCAGGGGCAGAGATGCTGATTCATATCGGTCTGGAAACAGTGTCTTTGGGCGGAAAATACTTTACGGCAAGGGTAAAAGACGGGGACCGTGTAAAAAAAGGCGACCTTCTGATTGAATTTGACTTAAACGGGATCCGGGAACAATACGACACCATCACGCCTGTGCTGATCACAAACACCGATGATTTTTCATCCATAGAAGCACTTAAGACGGCAGGAGCGGTGACGGCCGGAGAAGCATTTTTAAACGTCAGGAAATAGGAAAAGAAAGGGGTTATGTATATGAGTTTGCCAAAGGATTTTTTATGGGGCGGAGCGGTAGCCGCCCATCAGCTGGAAGGCGGCTGGCAGGAAGGCGGGCGCGGCCCGAGTGTCAGTGATGTGCTGACCGCAGGGGCACACGGGGTACCAAGAAGGATTACAGACGGCGTAATCGAAGGGGAACGTTATCCGAACCATACGGGTATCGATTTTTATCATACGTATAAAGAAGACATTGCTCTTTTCGCGGAGCTTGGGTTTCAGTGCTTCCGCACATCCATTTCCTGGAGCCGTATTTTTCCAAAAGGAGATGAAACAATACCTTGCGAGGAAGGGCTGCAGTTTTACGACAGCCTGTTTGACGAACTGTTAAAATACGGGATAGAACCGGTCGTTACGCTGAGCCATTTTGAGATGCCGTATCATCTGGCAAAAGCATACGGCGGCTGGCTGGACCGTAGGCTGATTGATTTTTTCGTCCGATATGCAGTAACGGTTATGCAGCGGTACAAAGGCAAAGTGAAATATTGGATGACATTTAACGAGATCAATAACCAAAGCAATACAGACACCGATATTTTTGGCTGGACGAACTCCGGCATCCGCTTCTCCCAGACAGAGGATCCGAAAAAAGCGCTTTATCAGGCAGTGCATCACGAACTGGTAGCCTCTGCCATTGTAGTAAAAAAGGGACATGAGATAGATCCGGAGCTAAAGATCGGGTGCATGTGTTCCTTCGTACCGTTTTATCCATACTCGTGCAATCCGGATGATGTAATGATGGCGCTGGAATCGATGCATGAACGGTATTATTTTTCGGATGTACACTGCCGCGGGCATTATCCGGCATATGCAAAAAAAATATGGGAGCGCGAAGGAAACGCACCGGTGATGGAGCCGCAGGATGAACAGATCCTGGCAGAAGGAAAAGTCGATTATCTGGGATTCAGCTACTATATGTCCAATGCAGTCCGGGCAGATGTCAATCAGGTCAATACAGATGTAAACGGCGGCAATGCGCATACGGTGCCGAATCCGTATGTAAAGGCTTCAGACTGGGGCTGGCAGATTGATCCGGTGGGGCTGCGGTATTCGCTGGCCGCCTTATATGAACGGTATGAGCTGCCGTTATTTATTGTAGAAAACGGGTTCGGGGCGATCGACAAGCTGGAGCCGGACCATACGTGCGATGACAGTTATCGGATCGAGTATCTGCGCAGGCATATCGAAGAGCTGAAAAAGGCAGTGGAAATTGACGGGGTGGACCTGATGGGGTATACGCCTTGGGGGTGTATTGATGTAGTGTCGTTTACTACGGGGGAACTGTGCAAAAGGTATGGGTTTATTTATGTGGACCTGAATGATGACGGGACTGGTACCGGGAAGCGTTATAAGAAAAAATCGTTTGCTTGGTATCAAAGGGTGGTGGCTTCGAATGGGGAGGAGCTGTAGGATTGGTGTGCGGATGTATGGGGTGATTTCCGGAAGAGATTGAGTAGCCGGGGGATGTGGCTCACCGGACGCCTCTGCGGGCTGTGGACCAGGGACGCGCCGGGAGACACACCTTGGGCGGACTGGG
>CANOET010000062.1 GCA_947564835.1 uncultured Eubacterium sp.
ACGTATCTGCCCTATAATGGGACATTTGCATACTTGTCCACTATACTAGTACTGCGTTGTGGAAATAACAGTGAATACAGTGCTCGATATTTGTGTCAGCACAAGGCGGAGGAAGGAGGCGATGCCGGGTGCATCGTTGACTGACGACAACGCAGCGATGGCACAAATAGCGGGTGCTGTATTCACTGTTATTTCCACAATGCAGTACTAGCTAACCAAGCTCTTTCAGGAACCCCAAAACGCAAAGCAGCACCAGAACAGCTTGTTACAATTGGAAAAATATTTTAACACATAATCACCAAAACTGCTTGCGATATACCATAAAATTTGTAATAATAGATACAATAGTATAAGAAAAAAGGAGGATTGTTAACTTATTAAAAACATAGACAAATGGATTCAAAAGCGATATAATGTGTGCATAAAAAAGGAGATTTTCTATGAACACAAAAAATATCACAAATTATAAACCAAAAGATTTCGCAGAACTATTAGGTGTGTCGGTTAAAACATTGCAGCGTTGGGACAGAGATGGGGTTTTAAAAGCAAACCGTACTCCTACTGACAGAAGATATTATACTTATGACCAATATCTGCAATTCAAAGGAATACAAACGGAGAATGATCTAAGAGATATTGTTATTTATGCAAGGGTTTCCACTAAAAATCAAAAAGATGCTTTAAAAAATCAAGTTGATTTTTTGAAACAATTTTGTAACGCCAAAGGATTGATCATCAATCAATGTATAGAAGATTTTGGAAGCGGACTGGATTATAATCGTGAAAAATGGAACCGGCTGCTTGAAGACGTTATGGAGAATAAGATAAAAACAATAGTAATTTCAAGTAAAGACAGATTCATTCGCTTTGGATATGATTGGTTTGAGAAGTTTTGCGGAAAGTTCCAGACGGAAATAATAATTGTAAATAATGAAGCTCTTTCACCTAATGAAGAATTAGTCCAGGATATAACAGCAATCTTACATGTATTTTCTTGCAGGTTAAATGGGTTAAGAAAATATAAAAGCCAGATACAGGCGGATGCAGAAATTGCGAAGGAGCTTCAAGACGGATAACACAAGGAAGCAGCAATGAAAAGAAAGGAGAAATTCACCCTGCATGGAAAAAACAGCAGTTGTAACAGACAGCAATTCCGGGATTTCCCAGGAGAAAGCAAAAAAGTACGGCGTTTATGTGCTCCCGATGCCGTTTTATATTGATGATGAGTTATATTTAGAAGGTCAGACGATCACGCATGAAGAATTTTTTCAAAAGCAAAAAAACGGCAGCGTGATCTACACCTCGCAGCCGAACCCATACGACGTCACCCAGCTGTGGGAACGGGTGCTTAAGGAATATGAAGAGCTGATTTATATACCAATGTCCAGCGGGCTGAGCAGCTCCTGTGATACGGCAATGGCATTGGCGCGCCAGTATGAGGGGAAGGTCGTGGTTGCAGACCTTGGACGTGTTTCTGTTACCCAAAAGCTTGCTGTGCTGGAAGCGCGCAGGATGGCGCAGCAGGGGCTTAACGCTCTGGAAATCAGCAGCAGGCTGCAGTATGTGAAAAATGAATGTATTATTTATCTGACTGTGGATCATTTAAAGTATTTGAAACAGAGCGGGCGTATTTCTGCAAGCTCTGCCATGGTGGGCAATGTGTTAAATATTAAGCCGCTTTTGTACCTGCAGGGGGAAAAGGTTGAAGTGGCGGAAAAAGTGCGCGGCGATAAGGCGGTGCGCAAAAAGATGATGCAGGCGGTGGAGCGGGATATTACGGAGCGGTTCCATGCGGGCAGCCTGGAGGAGTTTTATCTGGCTGCGGCGGCGAGTATGCCGTTGGAGGATGCGAAAAAATTAAAGGACAGCTTTGAAGCGTATTTTGGGGCCAGCTGCAGCATGTCTTCGATTCCGCTGAGTATCGCTGCGCATCTGGGATATGGATCCTATGGACTGGCTTTGATACGTAAAATGGAAAAGCAGGCAGCGAATATCTGATCTGGTTAAGGCAAAGAGGAACTACGGATGGAGAACAGATTTTGTTTTTTAAAAGGACTAGTGGAATGTGATTCGGGCAGAATCCAGGATTGCAATAATAAACGGACAAAAACGTGTCCGCTTGAAAAGAAAAAAAAGATTTCCAAACATCAGGAGAGCCCAGAAAAAAGATTTTGTTTTTTAAAAGGGCTGGTAGACTGCAACGCGGGTACGGTGCAGGACTGCAACATTAAACGAGTGGTAAAATGCCCGGATGGAAAATAGTAAAAGGACGGAGGGTGAAATGTCTTATCAGAAAATAAAAAAGCTGTTTGCCGCTTCTGCAGCGTGCCTGAGTATTACCCTGGCAGTAACGCAGCAGGCGCCGGCAGCGGCTATGCTGCAAGATACTAACAATCAGCAGGAGACGGCGCAGGAAGAGAGCGGACAGCAGCCGGCGGCGCAGAAAGATCACTGGCTGGAGACTGGAGATCTGCCTGATACTCAGAATTTGACGATACAGAATCAGGAATATAAGTCAGCAGATCCATGTCGTCCAGTACCAAAAGAAACATTCCAACCAGAGGATCCGGAGCAGCCGGAACAGAAGGAAGCGTTCCAATCGGAGGATCCGGAGCAGCCGGAACAAAGGGAAGCATTCCAATCGGAGGATCCGGAGCAGCCGGAACAAAGGGAAGCATTCCAATCGAAAGGTCAGGAACAGTTATCGCAGAAGGAAGAAGATCCGAGGGAAGAAGATGTCCGGTCTGAGGGTAAGTCCCCATGCATAGAAGAGACCAGCGGACCAGCAGAGAAAAAGGCCGCCAGCAAAGCAAGTCTGCGGGCAAAAGAACGTGTCGGGCTGCCGGCGCCGGATGTGATTACGCAGGAGAAAATCAGCTATCAGTCGGTAACGCTTAGCTGGAGCGCTGTGGACGGCGCGGCTGGATATCAGATTGAATATGCTTATGGGGAGGGTGATTTTATCATTGCCCAAACGACCCCTGCGGAGGTGTTATCTTATCAGTGTAAGGGGCTGCAGACCGGGACAAGGTACCAGTTCCGTGTCTGTGCGCTGGAGGAGGACGGCAGTACGGGCGCCTATGCGCTGCTGGAAGCGCTGCCGTATCTGAACAAGACAAAGTTCACGGATGTTTCCACGCCGCAGATGAAAAGTGTTTCGCTGGAATGGAAAAAGGTGGCCGGGGCGATGAATTATGAGCTGTACCGCAAAGCGTCCGGCCAGGCGGACTATGAACTGCTTGCGGTTACGGCGGAATTGTCCTATACGGATGAAGCTGTTACGGCCGGAGAGACGTATTCTTACCGTGTATGCGCGATCCGCAATGAAAACGGCACGACTGTCCAGGCAGAGCTTTCGGCGGCGGCAGAGGCGTCGCTTGCTTCTGCGGCCGGGGGCTTTACGGGCTGTGAGCCGGTGGATGAGCATTCGGTCAGGCTGACCTGGCAGCAGTCCCCGTCGGCAACCGGATATTATATTTACCGCAGTGTGAAGGAAAACGGCACTTACCGTAAGATTAAGACGATTACGAAAAATACGGTGCTTACCTATACAGACACGAAATTAGTGCCGGGCAAGAAGTTTTATTATAAGATCTGTACATATACGAAAGAAGCTGGAAAGGCGGCTGTTGCAGGAGAATTGTCCGCAGCCGTGCAGGTGCAGCCGCAGGCGGACGGGCCGGATTTTGTCGCGGTGAAGACGAATGTCGGCAACCGCAGCCTTTCGCTGGAGTGGAAGAAAGCGCCCAACGCGTCGGGATACCGGATTTACCGCAGCCTCAGCCCGGATAAGGGATTTGCGAAAATCAAGGATTTAGACAGCGGAACGTTTGTAGGATATGAAGACCGTACGGTACTGCCGGGCGGGACGTATTACTACCGGGTGAAAGCGATTTATGTCAGCGGCAGTTATAAGGGGCTGAGCGCGGCAAGCGCTACCCTGGAGGGTCATGTCGCGCCGAGCGCGCCGATTGGGCTGCAGATTGTGCAGACGGAGGAAAATACCCTGCAGATTGGCTGGGATCTGTCGATCGGGGCTGCGGATTATAAGCTGTACCGTTCGGACAAGGCGGACGATACGTATGAATGCATTGCGGACGGATTAGCTGAAAATTCTTATACCGACGAAGGGCTGGCTGACGGAAAAACCTATTACTACCGCGTTTCGGCGGTTGGGGCGGCAGGCGAGGGTACGCTGTGCCTTCCGGTAAGCTATACGTTAGGCGGGGTATCCATGAATACGCGTACGCTGAAGGTCTGCGTAGGCGTCACAAAGCCGCTGAAAGCGTCTGCGTTTTTGGAAGGCGATGTGGAATGGTCCTCGGACAATACGGATATTGCACAGGTCGATGAAGAAGGAAATGTAACCGGCATTGCCTATGGGACAGCAAATGTCACAGCGACCGTGGACGGACAGAGCGCATCTGCCGTCGTATCTGTAACGCCCGGCAGCAAAAACGGCATTGACGTATCCAGGTGGCAGGAAGATGTGGACTGGCGCCGGGTAAAAGATTCCGGCGTGGATTTCGCTTTTTTGCGTATCAGCAACCATAATCTGGAGGATTATACATTTGAGACCAAGTACCAGAATGCGTTTTCCGTCGGGATGCCGGTCGGCGTGTACTGCTACAGCCGGGCGACAACCGTGGAACAGGCACAGGAGGAAGCCCGTATCGTGCTGGAGATTTTAAACGGCAGAAAACTGGATTATCCGATTGCGCTGGATCTGGAAGATGCCGTACACAAGTCCAAAACAATGAAAAAAGAAACGCTGCATCAGATGATCCAGGCATTTAAGCAGGTCATTGAAGACGCCGGGCACCAGTTTGTCTTATACAGCTATGTGACATTTTTAAATTCGAATCTGGACCGGACAAAGCTGGACGGCATTGACCTGTGGGTGGCGCGCTACCGGAATGTATCGCTCGGCACCGGGTATACCGGAACGGGAAATATCAGATACTGGCAGTACAACAGCGGGCAGTACAAAGGCTCCAATTCCCAGGTGGACGGCATTACCAAAGATACCGGGGAGCTTGTGCCTGTGGATATGAATGTAGAGTTTTAGCTGACATAGGGGATAAGCAGATGGAACATCCAAAGTGTGACCGTCCGATCGGAGTCTTTGATTCCGGCATGGGCGGGATCAGTGTACTAAAAGAACTGTATAAAATCATGCCGCAGGAGGACTATATTTACTTCGGAGATTCCAGGAATGCGCCTTACGGCACAAGGCCGGCAGAGGAAGTCCGGGAAATGACCATTGCAAATGTGCAGCTGCTGCTCGGCCAGGGGGCAAAAGGAATTGTAGTTGCCTGCAATACAGCGACGGCAGCAGCCGTACGCATGCTGCGCGGCATGTATCCGGACCTCCCGATCGTCGGCATTGAGCCTGCGATCAAACCGGCTGCGCTCCAGCCGGGCCATCCGACGATCCTTGTGATGGCTACACCGATGACGATCAAAGGTGAAAAATATAAAGCGCTTATGGCGCGCTATGAGCAGAAAGCAGATATTATCGGGCTTCCATGCCCGGGACTGATGGAATTTGTAGAATCCGGCAATACGGACGGCGCTGACCTGAAAATATTTCTGGAAGACCTGCTTGCCCCGTATTTAAGAGAAATCGATTCGATCGTACTAGGCTGCACACATTACCCTTTTGTGCGAAGACTGATTGAAGAAATCGCCGGGGAACGCGTACGGATCTTTGACGGCGGCCTTGGCACTGCGCGGGAAATGCGCCGAAGGCTGGAAGCGGCAGGGCTTCTGACTTCGCGCAAAGAATACGGCAGCGTGACTTTTGAAAACAGCCTGGCAACAGAGGAAGAAATTGAATTAAGCAGAACCTTATTCCAAAAAAATCTGGGTTGATTTCGTATTAAATACTGATGGAGCAGCCACCCGCAGATGCGCAGGCTGCCCGCAGAAATGACTTTCAGAAAGGAACCGGAGTATGAACGCGAAACAACTGATTGCCACCGGCATGGCAGCGCTGATGCTGTCCGGCAGCGCAGCAGGAAGCGCGGAGCAGGTATCTGCGCAAACGCCGCGGCAGGAAACAGAGCTTTATCATAAAACAGATCCGCAGACACAGGAATTGCCTTTAAAGACACAGGGGCAGGGGATACAGACAGAATTTTATCAGGTAGACGACCTGCTGGAACGGACAGCCATAAATTCACTGAAAAAGATACAGCTGGATACCTCTTACAGCCTGGCAGACAGCCTATGGGCGGACAGCGGGAGCGATTATTATTTCAGCCTGCTCCAAACAGAAGAAAAAAAATTATACCTGAATCTGAAAAAGCAGGCAGACCGCTATCTGACTGGGACAGAAGCATTTCAGACCACCAGTGTGGACCGCAATGGAGAAGCGGTAACCGTCTATATCCTTCCGCTGATTTCCTATGAAGGACTGACCACAGATCAGATGAAACGGGTTTTTTACTGTTTTATGTATGAAAACCCGCAGTATTATTTTATGAGAAATGCCGTGGTCTATTCCGAGAATACGAACCGGATGACGGTCGGACTATATGAAGTCTTTGCAGACGGCGCTGCAAGGGCAGAATACACGAACCAGTTTGCACAGCAGTTGCAGACCTGGGACGAACAGATTTCCAGCGCACAGACCGTGCCGGAAAAAGAACAGCTGATCCACAAGATCGTCCGCGACCACGTCGCCTACAATGAAACGATGGCCACCGATGACCCGGATGATAAAGAAATGAGCCAGAGCTGCATCAGCGCCGTTTTATTTGAGAAAAAAACAGTCTGCGCCGGATATGCACAATTATTCTCCCTGTTGTGCGGACGCGCTGGAATTACCTGCATAACAGTGACAAGCCCGGGCCATGCCTGGAACAAAGTGCGTATGGGCAATATCTGGTACAATGTGGACTGCACATGGAATGACTGCCGGGGCCAGGACCTGTTTCTGAACGTTACAGATGAGCAGCTGCTGGCAGCGGATACCGAAGCCAGCGAGCATACGCTTTCCGAAGAATGGACCGATACAGCCCCTGCCTGCACGGAGACCTTCGATCCAGAGCAGGCAGGCGGAGAAGATGCACCGGCAAACGTACTGCCGCCGGACCAGACGCCGGATATAAGCCTGTCCGGTACAGAAGCAGGAAAACTCACCGCGGCATTTGAAGCGCTGGAAGGCTGCGACGGGTATGAGCTGCAGTATTCGCAAAACAGCGCTATGGATGCGGCAGAACAGATCGAAGCAGAGACTGCTCCGATGGAGCTAAACGGGTTAAAAAGCGGGCAGGCATATTACGCCAGGGCGCGCGCTTACCGTTTGGACAGTAATGGGGAACGGGTGTATGGTGCGTTTTCACAGAAGGTGAAGGGAACTGTGTTATAGCCGTGATCCAAGAGATATGGCTAACCGGACTCTCAGGTCTTGTATAGCCTGCCAATAACCAGACTCTGCGGGCTGTGGGCAGCGCATGCCCTGCCCACAGCCCGCAGAGTCGTCCGCCTAGCCACACCCCCAGCCAGCCAATCAATATCTATCGGTAAGCCCCAAAAATACAACACATCGTCCGTATATTACAGCATCTTCTCCCGCAATTCCTCACCGCTCTGCCTGCAAAGATAACAAGGCGCCACATCAAATGCTGTCTTACACCCGCTCATACCTTCCAGATTCATCCGGTAAGCTGCTCTTGCATAAGCCGCCAGCACGCAGGAAGTAAATTCCGGATTGGAATCCAGTTTCAGGCTGTATTCCATAATATGCCTGTGTTCCCCGTCCCATCCGGTCTTTCCGCTGCGGATTACAAAGCCTCCATGAGGGATTCCGCTGTGGTTTTGATCCAATTCCTCTTGTGTAATAAAATGCACGGTGGTATCATAATCAGCGAAGTAGTTCGGCATTTCTTTGATTTCTTTTTCGATCCGGCTTGTATCCGCACCTTTTTCTGCTACGACAAAGCATTCCCGCGTATGCTTTTCCCGCGTAGATAACTCCGGGGCCTCTCCGGCGCGGACTGCTTCCAGCGCAGACGGAACCGGAATGGTATACTGTCTGGCATCTGCAACGCCCTCAATCCTGCGGATCGCATCGGAATGTCCCTGGCTGACCCCTTTTCCCCAGAATGTATAATCCTTGCCGTCCGGCAGAATCGCGTTTGCATAGACACGGTTTAAAGAGAACATACCCGGATCCCAGCCGATAGAAATCATACCGATTTTACCGGATTCTTTGGCTGCCTTGTCCACATTTGCAAAATGCTGCGGGATTTTCGCATGCGTATCAAAGCTGTCCACGACGTTAAAGGCTTTGACATATTCCGGAGTCTGCACCGGCAGGTCGGTGGCGCTGCCGCCGCAGATGATCAGTACGTCGATTTCATCTTTATGGCCTAAGATTTCCTGAACAGGCCAGACGGGCGTGTTTGGTGTCAGAATCTGTACACTGTCCGGGTTTCTGCGGGTAAACACGGCCTTTAGTTCCATATCTTCATTTTGCTTAACGGCACATTCAACCCCGCGGCCGAGATTGCCATAGCCTAAAATACCAATTCTTATCATAGGATGGGTTCCTTTCTTTTCTGATACTTTTTTCTGATACGATAACAATCGTTCCTGTTTTACGGTTTTTATTTTAGCGGAATTGGGAGGGATGGTCAATGTTTTTTTCGGAGTTTGCTTTTAAACATTGGCCGGGGGATGTGGCTGGCCGGACGACACTGCGGGCTGTGGCCAGGGGAGTCGTCCGGTTAGCCATATCCCCTGGCCAATCAACATCTATCGGGAAGCCCAAAAACGCAACACAATGTCAAAAGTGTTTTTTTCCAATTCACTCGGGTTAAATCCACTTATGTATACTGATCCAGCTGATGAGATACATCCAGCACCTGCAGCAGCAGATCCTTCGTCGTTTCCGCATTCTGCAGATTCTGCACGCTCAGCTCAGATGCCTGCACAGAAGCCGCCGTCACTTCCTGCGAGGTTGCGGAAAGATGGGAGATATCGTCTACGATCCGGTTATTGGATTGCGACAGCTGGCTGAGCATCCCGTCAATATCCCCAATACTGGAAATCAGCTTTCCAGAATTTTCATTGATCTGGTCAAAGCTGCCGGATACCTGCACGATCATCCCTTCCTGCGCATTTGCGGCTTCAATCGACTGATGGACCGCGTCAGCCGCGCTCTGTGCGTTGTCGGATAATTCTTTTAAAATGCCGGCGATCGTTTCTGTCTCCGCCCTTGTCTTTTCCGCCAGCTGGCGTATCTCGTCTGCAACAACCGCAAATCCCCTGCCAGCTTCCCCGGCTCTCGCGCTTTCAATCGAAGCGTTTAATGCCAGCAGGTTTGTTTGGCTGGAAATGTCAAAAATCGTGTCCGCAATTGTCTTGACTGCTTCTGTCCGCTGCTGCAGCTCTTTCATCGAGGATACGACGCCTGCATTTGTTTTGCTGATGGCTTCGGACTGCCTTTTCAGTGTATCCATCATTTGCTGGCTTTCGGTATTTAGCTGCTTCGAATGTTTGGCGACCTGTACCATATTTTCGGAATACTGCAGTGTCTGGTTAATTGATTCCTGGATATTTTGTGTCATTTCTGTCTGTGTCTGGATGCTTACCGCGGTGCTCTGCGTGCTTTCTGAAATGTCACTGACGGAACGGTTCACGATGTCTGCGGACGTATTCAGTTCGTCCACCATCGCCATCGCCCCCTGGGTCCCCTGGCGGACCTGCTCTGCTACATGCAGCACATGAAGCATTACTTCTTTTTGCTTTTCCTGCTGGCACATCAGGCTATGCCGGGTGTCGTGGTTGTATATATGCGCAATCCGGGTCGTAAGGCAGATAATCAACATTAAAAGGCCGACTGCCAGCGAGGCGCAGATTTGTTCACGGATCTGATCGCCTGTGTACAGATGCTGGATGGTGATATTGATAAAATTCGTCAAAAAGTTGAGCGAGGTCATGGCGCATCCGGCGATCACGGAAAATTTGACGTCAAAAAACAGCACGCAGGCGACTAACGGGATACAAGCCATAAACCGGATATAGTAGTTGTCAAAAGTAGTCCCGGTCAGGAATGCTACAGTTAATAATCCGATAAACGCGACATACCGTGTCAGTATTGCGGCATTGTCTTTTGCGTATGTTACAAATGTCAGTATCATGCTGATGATAATCACAGCCGTAATGACCAGGGTGATTTGCAGCGAATGCCTCCCCATCGCGCAGGCGATCCACAGCGTCGCCAGCGCGATCGCGTAAAATACGGTATAACCGATCTGTGCAAACCGGTTGGCGCGTTTCAGCTGCTCTTGCTTTTCGGCATATTGGTATTTCGTATCCTTCGGCTCCATTTTCTTCCTCCTGATTGTCAGCGGTATTCTGCTGGTAATAAACAACCTTATTATAGCATGTATATTATGGCAGCGTCAAGAATCCGGCGCCTGCTATAGCTGCTGTTACAGTAAATGGCAACAGTTCAATGGATTATCTGAACTATTACAAATGCTTCTGGCTGCGAAATTCGCTGGGCTTCATGCCTGTAAAGCTCTTAAATACCCTGCTGAAATAAAATCCGTCTTTATATCCGGCCAGCTCCCCGATCTTTTGGATCTCAATGTCCGGTTCGTTTAACAGCAGCAGCTTTGCTTTATTGATCCGCAGCTTGGTCAGATATTTGGACGGTGTTTCCCCGGTGTATTTTTTTAAAATCCGGCTTAAGTATTCCGGCGTGAATCCGAACTTTTCACTGACCTCCTGGAAAGAAATATCCTGCTGGTAATGTTCCTGCAGATAGTTGGCGATCAGCCCGCTTAAGGCTTCGGGGCTCAGGGCGCTGTATTGTGTATGGTATCCGGTCAGCTGCTCGGATTCGTTTTCCATCTTGATCAGGAACTTTTGGAGCGATTCGTGCAGCATGTCCTGGGATACGGGCTTGAGCAGATAATCCTCCACGGAGTACTGGATCGCCTGCTGTGCGTAGCGGAAATCGTCGTAGCCGCTTAAGATAATGACTTTTTTGCCCGGGTGGTTCTGATACAGGTATTTTGCCACTTCCAGACCGTCGCACAGGGGCATGCGGATATCTGTGATCACCAGATGCGGGCAGTATTGTTCGATCAGGGAAATAGCTTCCTCGCCGTTGGAAGCTTCTCCGGCCTGGTGCAGCGGCAGGTTTAATGCATTGATTTTTTTGATCAGGTTCCTGCGGATCAGGCTTTCGTCTTCGGCGATAATGTAATTGTACTTAAATGCATCCATGTTCCTTACCTCCGTTTATCATCGTTAAGGTCAGATCAGGTTGACCCCCTTTTTTACATGTATATTGCCGCCCAGGATAAAGGATGTTTTTCTGGAAGGCTCGTTTTCAATCCGGAAGACGGCGTCGTCTCCGTACAGCAGCTTTAGCCTTAAATAGACATTTTTCAGCCCCATTCCCCCGATTTTCATGGATTTTAATTCTTCCTCCAGGTTCAGATGTTCATAAAGGGATAAAATTTCTTCTTTCTTTTCGTCGGTCAGCGTTCCGGCGTTGTCTTTAATGCACAGGTACCAGAAGCCGTCTTTTACCCAGGCGGTGATGGACAGCTTCCAGGGCGGGCATTTGACGAATGCGTATTTAAATGCATTTTCCACTAACGGCTGCGCGATCAGCTTCGGAATCAGGATCTCTTTGGCGTCCTGCGGGATAGACAGCGTGTATTCCAGCTCTTCGGTATAGCGCATCTGCATACAGGTTAAATAGGACTGTGTATTGTGCAGCTCCTTTTCCAGCGTAACCATCATTTCTCCGGAGGAAGAGATATAGCGGAAATAAATACACAGCGCCTGGCACATGCGGACAATATCGCTGTTCATCTGCTCTTCCGCCATAGCGCTGATATTGGTCAGGCTGTTGTATAAAAAGTGCGGGTTGATCAGCGATTGTGTGGCCTGCAGCTTGGCGCGCGTTTCTTCATTACGCAGCAGCAGGATTTCACGGGAGGTGGAACGCAGCTTGTCATACATGGTACGCACCGACTCGCAAAGGATGGACAGCTCTTTAATGTTGCTGTCCGCAGACGTGAGGTTGACTTTTTTCTCATCCAGCACCCGGTCAATGGTAATCTTCTCCGTCGCCCGTGTCAGCTTCTGCAGCGGAATGGTAAAACGCTTGGAAATATAAAAGCAGATCAGCAGCGTCAGCATAATGGACAGGGCAGTGATCCACATAAATAATTGCTGGTAGGCTGCCAGCGGTTTGTAAATGGATGCTTCGGTCTGCACCAATACGATTTCCCAGTCATAGTCGGTAAGTGTCCGGCGCGACACCAGCACATGCTTTTGTTCCCGGTTCACGGCAAGCTGCGTCATGCCGTCGCCGATGCCGTTTGCTTCAATCATCGATGCATAAGGTTCCGCAGACAGCGGATTTAGATAAGGGTAGACGACTTCTTTCCGGTCGTTGTAGACCACTACCTGAATACCCGAATTGCTGTCCTCCATCTGGGAAGCAAGGCTGAAAATCTTGCCGCAGTCCTGTACAACTTCCACAATACCGTCCGGCGATCGGTCTTTATTTAAAAACAGCCGGATCAGCGAGAGGAATTTATGGGCGTTTAGGTTCTTTTCGGCAGCCGGAAGGTCGCGGCGCGTATGCGGGACGCTAAAGTACTTATAGCCGTTTAATGCCATGACATCCTGATACCAGGAAAGGGATTGAAGGTCTGTGTGGGAAGTAGACAGCCAGTAGCCAGATTCTACATAGTAGCCGTCCATGGTGTACAGCCGGATTTCAGACGCTGTCTGGTATGCGCCGATCATGGCGGTAACGACGTTGTGGATCGTTTCTGCGTTTTTGCGGGAATCCAGGACGTCCGTCTGGCTGTGCGTACCTGTCTGCACAGAGCCTTCCGCTTTGTGGTACGTATCCGTAAAATCCTGGAAATTGCTTTTGATCAGGTTGGAATATACGATATTCAGGGATATCGCGGACAATTGGTCCAGCTGTGTATCCAGGGAATCGTTGATCGAAGCGCACATATTTTCCAGGCCGCGCTTGGCGTCGTACAGCACGTTCTTCTTATATTCTACATACGTAAATATGAAAAAAATTCCCAGCAATACAAGCACAAAAAATCCATATACTGTAAAAAGATAAAGTGTCTGCGAATAATGTTTGGTGATTTTAGTCATATTTTCTGTTCTCCTTTGCCAATTCATTATACAAGATTGTTCAAAATAATGCAACCGCCAGTTCGGTTTTGTCTATTGTGCATAAATCATCCGTATGATAGGATAGGAACATGTTAACAAGCACAATTTACCGGTAAAGGAACGCAGGCAGCCTGCAGGAAACAGCGAAATAAAGAGAGGGTAAAATTATGAAAAAAGCATTGTGGAAAAAAATAATCGGGATATCTCTGGCAGCAGTCATGGCATGCGGCATGCTGGCCGGCTGCGGTTCCGGCGGGGATGACAGCAAGGATTCCGGCAATTCATCCAGCGGGGAATCTTCCGGAGGCGGCAAAAATATTACACTGACTTTTGGAAGCCATCAGAGCGGGCTGCCGACTTCGGGCATCGTGCAGTCGCTGGCAAAAGAATTTGAAGCGGAAACAGGCATAAAGGTTGATTTCCAGATCTCGCCGGACGCACAGTGGCGCGACCTGATCAAAGTTAAAATGGATTCCGGAGAAGCGCCGGACATTATCTGTGTGGATACGCCGATCGGGCTGGCCTCCAGTATTTATATGGATCAATACGCTGTGGAGCTGACGGACGCGGACTGGGTGAGCCGTATGGAAGAAAGCGCGCGCGACGCGGTATCGGTGGACGGCAAAGTATATGGGGTTACGTTCCCGGGTGCGAAAATGTACTTTTATCTGTACAACAAAGATATTTTCGAAGAACTGAACCTGTCTGTACCGACAAACTATGCGGAGTTTAAAGATGTCTGCCAGAAAATCCTGGACGCGGGCAAGACCCCGATTTATGAAGCTACTACAAACGGCTGGCACCAGGTGCTTCCGCTGTTTGAAACAGGCGGGCTCTGGCTGGGAGACGATCCGGCTGTCTATGATAAGCTGAACGCGAACGAGACCAAGCTGGAAGATATCCCGCACCTTCTGACCATACTCGAACAGCTGGACGAATGTGCCAAAGCCGGATATTTTGGCGGCGATTACCTGAGCAATACTTGGGAAAACGCAAAACAGGCAATGGCATCCGGCCAGTACGGCATGACGATCGCAGAGCTTGGCTTCCGCGGGGAAATCGAAGCGGATTACCCGGATTTTAAAGCATCCGAAAAGCTTGGGGCGTTTGTAATGCCTTGGGGCGATAACCAGAGCATCGGCGTGAACCCTGCCAGCAACGCTTACTTTATCAACAGCAAGAGCAAATATGTGGAAGAGGCAAAACAGTTCTTTGACTTTTTGACCAAGCCGGAAAACCTCCAGAAGCGCCTGGACGGACAGCCGGAATTGTCCGCGCTTTGCTGGCCGGAAATCACTTCCAAATATTCCGAGGAAGACCAGAAGTTCTTGGATTCTTTAAATAAAGCAAATGTCGTGCAGGTATTTGTCAACTATATCGACAGCCAGTGGATGGATGTCGGCAAAGACCTGGAAGCAATGTATACCGGAGCGATGACGCCGCAGGATGTAGTGGATACGATTGTGAAAAGACGCAACGAGCAGGCACAGCTGCAGAGAGATCCGGCCTGGCAGTAAGCAGGCCGGGGCAGCTCACAGGCTTTGCTTTGAAAAAGGAGATTGGTTATGGATCGGAAAAAATTATATCCCTGGTATTTTGCCAGCGGCGCAGCGCTTTTATACTTTCTGCTCTGCTTCCTGCCAGGCGTACTTGGAATCGGGTATTCATTTACAGACTGGAACAATTTTACGGATGAGATCAATTTCGTAGGGCTTTATAATTACAAGCGGATTTTTGAAGGCAATTCCGAATATCTGCTTTACATAGGAAATACAATCTTATTTACAGTTGTCACTACGATAGCAAAGACCGTCGTCGGCCTGGCGCTGGCGCTGCTGCTGACCAGAAAATTTATCAAATGCAAGAATTTCCAGCGTATGATCATCTTTTCCCCGCAGGTAATGTCTTACCTCGTAGTCGGCCTGGTATTTAAGAGCATGCTGCATCCGACCACAGGCTTTTTGAATCATTTTCTGCGCAGCATCGGCCTGGACGCACTGGCTAAAAACTGGCTGACAGACCTGGATATTGTATTCCCGACCGTTATGACGGTCGATACTTGGAAGGGCATGGGCTACATTATGGTAGTTGTCATTGCAGGGCTGTTATCCATCGCACCAGAGTACTACGAAGCGGCGCATATGGACGGCGCTTCCTTCTTCCAGGAGCTGTGGCATATTACGATCCCGCTGCTAAAACCGGTGCTGGTCAATGCGACCGTGCTGAACGTCACCTACGGCCTGCGCGTTTTTGACATGGTATATTCCCTGACAAACGGCGGCCCTGGAAACGCGACAGGCGTTATCAACACAGCCGTTTACAAGGAATTTTCAAAAGGCGACCTGGCGATGGGCACCACGCTTTCCAGCGTATTGTTCTTCATCGTGCTGGCACTGTTATACTTTATTATTAAGTCCATGGAAAGTTCGGAGGTGGAAAACTAATGAGCGTAATCGGAAGAAAAATATGGCACGTGGCTGCAAATATCCTGTCAGTCATCATCAGCCTGATCGTACTTATTCCTCTTGTCGTCTTATTTGTCAATTCGTTTAAGACCTCGGCGGAAGCAAACCAGATGACGCTTTCCCTTCCGGAGAAATGGATGTTTGAAAATTATGCTACCGTCATTGAACAAGGAAAACTGGTGACATCGTTCTTCAACGGGCTGCTGTATGCAACCGGCAGCGTCATTGTGATCATTATCGTGGTATCGCTGGCAGCATTTGTAATTTCCCGTAATATGAAAGGCACCAACCGCTTCCTGTATTACTTTATCATCTCAGGAATCGCTATGCCGATCAACAACGTATCCCTGATGAAAGTCATGCAGGCGTTCCATCTGGTGAACACACGGTTCGGCATTATCCTGTTATACGCAGCGATCAATATTCCGTTAAGCCTGTTTCTTGCATACGGGTTTGTGGAAACTATTCCGCGCGAAATCGACGAGGCGGCTGTCATCGACGGATGTACGCCATGGCAGCTTTTTACAAGAATTATCGCGCCATTGTTAAAACCAATCGTTTCTACGTTATTTGTACTGGACTTTATGGCTATCTGGAACGATTTTACCATGCCTTTGTATTATCTGAACAATTCGGCGAAGTGGCCGATGACGCTGGCGGTCTATAATTTCTTCGGGGCTTTCCAAAATTCTTGGAACCTTGTGGCGGCGGATATTATGCTGACGCTGCTGCCGGTGCTGATTGTATTTATTGTCGGGCAGAAATATATTGTGGGCGGTGTGTCAGCTGGGTCTGTAAAAGGATGATTGGATGTGCTATATAATGGCGGGGCGGTGTGGTGGGTGGGTGGATGCTGGGTGGGTGGCTATGCGGATGCTGGGTGGTTTGCGGTGGCTGGGTGGATATGCGGACGCTGGGTGGCTTGCGGACGCTGGGTGGCTTGCGGACGCTGGGCGGC
Source organism: uncultured Eubacterium sp. (assembly GCA_947564835.1). GTDB lineage: Bacteria > Bacillota > Clostridia > Lachnospirales > Lachnospiraceae > Eubacterium_J. The sequence continues at coordinate 16,606 of CANOET010000062.1, forward strand.
TTGCGGACGCTGGGCGGCTTGCGGACGCTGGGTGGCTTGCGGACGCTGGGTGGCTATGCGGACGCTGGATGAGGGGGAAAGGGCCTGGT
>CANOET010000063.1 GCA_947564835.1 uncultured Eubacterium sp.
TCCGCTAAAAGCGCCCCTTAAACGTCCTTCCAAGGTGTGTCTCCCGGCGCATCCCTGGCCACAGCCCGCAGAGTCGTCCGGCTAGCCACATCCCCCAGCTAGCCACATTCCTCGGCTAGCTACATCCCCCGGCTAGCCACATCCCTCCGGCTAACCAGCATCTTTCGCCCCCAACAAACGCCCCCATAACAAAAATCCATCTCTAATTCCGCCATATCTAAAGACCTCCTCTAAATCCCCACAATCATCCTACACGCATGCGATATACCGCAAAATAACCAAAAATTTCACCCAATGACCTCCGTAGATTTGTGAAAAAGTACCGAATTAGTCCAATAACCTATGAAGTTTGTCAAAAAATGTAGACAAAATTAGTTATTTGTATTATGATAGGGATAGTAGAATCTGATAAAGTATGAAGGATCTGCCAGCAAATAAGGTACGTACCTTTAGCGGCAGCCATCAGCCAACATAACTATTCTGTACAACGGAGGACTTTTATGGAAATTATAGAACAGACAAACCGGACGATCCTGTTTGATGTCGTGAATCCGGAAGTGTTTAACATGTTCAATATTATGTCAGATGTAGACGAAAATTCAAAAAGCCTTACAGATGAAAAAGTAGCAGAAATCAACGACGCGCTTCTTGTAAAGAATTTTGATGACTTTTTAAAGAAGTTCCAGCCTACGATCTACAGCTATTTTGACCAGGAACGCGGCATGGTCTATGAGCTGACCAAGCCTTCGGGGATACCGGACCAGCTGGTAAAGAAGATCGTGATCGACCGCAATAATACGTTTTTGAAGATGTTCATTTCTATTATGGACAGCAAAAAAGCGTCCGGCGCGACGAATGCGTCGTTTAATTATGAGAAGGTGACGGAGATGCTGGCGCCGCACCGGACTTTGAAAGAGATTAAGAAGCTGAAAAAGGATATTTCTTATCTGGAAAATAAAAACGCGGAATTTGAAAGCGATTCTCCGGCTAAGCAGGATGCCGTTTTAAAGCTGAAATCGAAGCTGGACCGCACGAAAAAATATTATAATGAGACTGCTTCGCAGCTGACGCTGATGCTCGGGATGATTAAGGATAATCTGGATACGGCTGTGCGTGCGTCGCAGAAGGGGATTACGGAATTTAACCCGGCGCTTCCGGTGTTTAATGAAAACGCGGAGATTGTGGCGCTGGAAATGACGTCGGACCCGTCGAAGCTTTTGACGGATAAAGGCGGGCAGCAGGAAAGCACAGCGCTGGCAAAGTCGGGAAAGGCGGAGCTGGCAGCCGCGCCGGGGGATGCGCCGAAAAAGGAGAAGATCAGCTATAAGGACCTGTCGATTTCGGTGATTGAGGAACAGTATCATGAGAGTATGCGCGAGCTGTATGCGTCTGTCGGGCAGGAGTATGATGAGGAAACGGCTGCGTCGTCGCTGTCTAAGGAACTGATTGTCGCCGCGTTTACGGATAAAATGCCGGATAAGCTGATGGCAATGGATATTAAGGACAAGGTGGAGCTGTATAATAAGTATTCCGCCATTAACACAAGCTGGCAGAAAGCGTTTATCCGTACGGCGAAGCTTTTGATTGAGAAGATTTTGAGCGTAAAAGCATTTTTTGACCAGTATCAGCCGAAATCCCCGATGATGCGTCCGTCCCTGCTGATTGTGAATGCGAGTATGGATGAGATTCTTGAGGAAAAGAACCTGGAGAATTTGAAAAAATATCTGGAAACGGTGAATAACAAATCGGATTACAGCAACACGATCTGGTTTGGTATTGTGCCGAATATTGAGTATTCTGAGGACCGGGAAATTGAACTGGATGAGGATACGATGCGCCAGTTCGGCTATACCGGGGATCTGGATACCGGGGTGACGTTAGTGCCGACGCCTGTGTCTGATCTGCAGTTTTTGCTGGATGAGATTAAGGACTACCGGATACAGGTATTTTTCTCGTTTGAAGCGAGTGAGGATACGACGTTCCTTAAGCTGGCGACGCACGGTATGGATCAGTATATGGAAAATACGGAGGATCTGGAAAATTCAGATTACAGCCGCTATGCGATTCCGTGCCTGCCGAACTTTACTGTGATTCCGAGCAACAAATCCCGCGTGGTTCTTGGTTCGAAGGCGATCCGCCATGAGGACGGCACGCTGGAGTTTTCCAAAGACAGGGACGATTTTATGAAGTTCTGGATTTACGGTGTTTATATCGGCGCGGCTTATGTGGCGGCCGGGATTGTGGCGGCGTACCAGTGCCCGAACTTTTTATCGTGCAAATTCCAGGGTAAGGTCAAGAAGGAATATCCGGGTGTCCGGTTTGATATCGAAGCCGGGGATAACGCGCTGACGGTAACGACGACGATGCCGAAGGAGATCGCGGGCTATACGGCGGAGACGAAGAGCATTATTAACGAGCATAAATACGGATTTGTATTTTCTTCAGATAAGAACCAGCTAAACGGCAACTCGATCAACCTGATTACCGTATACAAGTCGCGCTGTATGAATGAAAGTAAAAACGGCGGATTTGAAAGCATCTTCCGGGAAACGACCAGGACTTACCTGTACCGGATGATCGGGGCGATGACCAGCGATTATAAAAAAGACCGGATTGACCGGATCTTTGAATCAGGTGGAAAGGTTAAGGAGTGGCAGCTTTCGCCGAATTATGCCAATTCGATCCTTCGGGAGGGCGACGGAATTGAAAAGGGCGACTGCAATGACACGACCTATAATATAGAGATTAATTTTGCGGGGGTTTCGGAAAATATGGAGCTCCAGATCAACACGGATTAATGGGCGGCGTAATCGTCTGTTAATAAAACTATCATACAAAAGGAGGTAATATTCATGGCGTACAAAATTGTGATTGCCGATGTAACTGAGTTGAGCGAGGAAATTATTGATGTAACCTTCAACTCCAAAATCCCGGAAGATTCTTTTGCAAGGTCTTCAGATATTGAAGCCGAGCTGGTGATTCATGGAAAGGTTTCCTTCGATGCAGACAAGCTGTTTATGCGCGACGCTGCAAAGAGTATGGCAACCTGGGCTTTGGTAAAACCGGAAAGCGCGGACGCGTACAAGAAGGTAACCGTAGAGTACCAGCATGCGACAGCGCCGAGAAAATATGAATTTTCTCATGCGTTCGTAGTGTCCTACAAAGAAAAATTCACAAAGACAGACGGTGAATTTGTGCTTGTAGTGAAGCAGAAAAAAGACAGGATCGACGGTGTGGTAATCGAATAATGCGAAGCAGAAAGGCGTGCAGCTCCTGTACGCCTTTCTGAAAAGAAAGGTAACTGTTCTATGAAAACAAATCCGTTTGCCGGCAGATGCATTCTGGCATGCATCTTTGCCTACCTGCTGATCCAGATTTATTATTTGTCCTATGAAATCATGCCTTCTGCGCAGGAAGGGCCCTTGCGGGATATCGTTTCCCTGTTTCTGATACAGTCTGTTTTTTTTGCAGTCTGTATTTTTGCGGTTTTTGTCCTGCTGCTTGCGGAACGCTTCCGCAGGGATCAGACGTCCCCGTTTGCGTCGCTGCTGCTGGTGGACGGCGAGGGCAAAATAAAAAAAGAAGTGCTTTTGCAGGATCTGCATTCGTTTCTGGTTACGGGCGCGAAGAAAGGAAAGCAGGTTTTCGTGGAGCAGATACAGGATCCGGATGCAGACAGATATCTGTACGGTGTGTGCAACCTGGTCAGGGGAAGCTGGTATTTTGAGGCGCTGTCAGAAAGCCGCCCGGTCGGCCTTAGAAGGGGAGAGGAAAATGTGGTCTACCGGATGAAGGAAGGGATTCCGTATCAGCTGACGGCGTCCGATGTGATCTATGCGGATACGTATAAGATCGTTATGCGGCAACAAAAGAAGATCTGGAGGGAACAAGATGGGTCTGATCCGATGTGAAAACGGCCATTTATTCAGTGAGAAAAAGTATGGGAATGTCTGCCCGTACTGCAATACGGCTGTTCATAAAAACAGCGCCAAAGAGGAAGATCCTCTTGGAAAATACAGTGATGTAGTATATTTAAACGATTTGGAAGTGCTAAAACCGGTGACCGGATGGCTGGTATGCCTGGAAGGGCCGTCCCGCGGAAGGGATTACCGGATTATTGCGGAAAAGAATTTTATCGGGCGTTCCGGCGAGATGGAGATACGTATTATCGGCGACCAGACAGTCTGCCAGCGCAATCATGCCATTATTGTCTATGACCCGGAAAAAAACAGGACAATGCTGCTGCCGGGGGATTCGCAGGGCCTGGTTTATATTTTAGATGATGAAGATAATTGGGACGCGGTGTATGAGCCGCGGATGTTAGAAGCAGGGGACCGGATCAAAATCGGGCAGAGTGTTTTTATCTTTGTGCCTTTGTGCGGGGAAAACGATGGGTTTGTATTTAACTGGAAAGAGAACGAATAGACGTGCGGGAGAATTATAGGGTCGGAAATGCCCAGTCCATCGGCTCCGGCCAGACCCAGAGCAATTATTTTGCGTCATATGCGGGCAGGGACTGCCTGCTTGCGCTGGCGGACGGGACGATCGACCATATCAACGGCAGAAGGTGTGCCGTCCTTGCCGTGGAAGCATGCATGCGGGATTGCCGGGAGCTGCCGCCTCAGACGCCGCTGCCGGATTTTTTTGACACGGTTGCCGCAGATATTTTATCGGATATGCATGAGGTCATTTATTTGGGAAAAACGCCTTATCTGTCCTTTGCCTGCCAGCTGATCCGGGACGGAAAGCTGTATTACTATCAGACAGGCAGCTGCAGGATGTTTTTGTACGATGGAATACAGTATCGGATCTTAACGGGGGCAAGCGGGCGCGAAACGTTTGAAAAAGGCATGACGGCGGGCATTGTTTCGGACGGGGTATGGGAGGCGCTGCATGAAAAAGACATGATTTCCTGTCTGGCAGGGAGAGGGCATCCGTACGAAAAGGCACAGCGGATGATTCTTAAAATCAAAGAAAAGAACAGAAAAACGGCGGGAAATGCGACCGTTGTATGCGCAGAGAGGTGTCTATGAGAAATTTAAACAGTAAGCTGGTCATGGATTTTATATCAGAGCAGGGATACGATTCCATAGAAAAAACGTATGTCGCATATACCCCGCTGGAGAATTATGTATGTATTGCCGTGGCGGAAAGCTATGACAACGAGACAGAGGAAAACAGCGCGCAGCTTGCTGTAGAAGCTGTACTGACAGCTTTTGAGAAAAAACCGTCCTTGAAACGCCTGCGGGAATATATTCGGTACGCGAATGAGCAGATCCTGCTGCACAGCACGCGCAGCCAGCTGAAAGTCAGCCTAACCGTGCTCGTGTCGGATTATACAAGGATGCGCTATGCGTATTGCGGGAATACAAGGATTTATATTTTATATGAAAATCTGCTGACACATGTAAGCAAGACACAGACCAAATATCAGCAGCTTTTGGACCAGGATCAGGAAGAAAGCCCTGATCCGCAGGAGATCCATAATTTAACCGAATATCTGGGAAGAGAAAAAAGTGTCCGGCCATTTGTCTCAAAGGTCACAGCGCTTACCGAAGGCTCTACGATCCTGTTTGCTACGAGCAATCTGTGGGGGCGGCTGTCAGAGATTGAAATTCTGGACGCTTATGAATATACAAAAACAGGCAGGGAATTTTTAGAGATCCTCCAGGAGCTGCTGTTAAGCCTCCAGGAGGAATATGATCAGCGGATGGGCAGCTTTACGGCTGCATTCCTTTATATAGAAAAAACGTTCAAAGAGGACGTACAGAAAAAGAAAAAAAAGAAACGGATCATCTGGACGGTCCTGTTCGTGCTGGCAGCGCTGGCCGTGGTTATTACCGTGGCAATCCTGTGCATCCGGGCTGCGGACCGCAAAAAGATCGCACAGATCGAAAAGCACAATGCGCGCGGCGCCCGCTATGTGGGCTATGGGAACTATGACAAGGCTTATGCGGAATATGAAGAGGCAGTTAAGCTGTCAGACGGGTTATCTATGAATAACGGGCAGTACCGGGAGACAAAGCAGCAGCTGTCGGAAACCGTATCTGACCGGGAGGCTGTCCTTACGCTTTACCAGGAAGCGGAAGCGGCATTTCAGGCCGGAGAGTATGAACAGGCAAAAAAGCTGTACGAGCAGGTAGAACGGGAAGCGGATTACCAGGGTTTTGACCAGATCAGCGGCTATGCGCAGAAGAAAGCGGCGGAGATTACCGTCCGCATGCAGATCCTACAGTATATTTCGCTGGGGGATATGTACCAGTCTATCGAGGAAGCCGACGAAGCGCTGCTGCAGTACCGCAAGGCGTTAAACGATCTGGCAAAGCTGTCTGACTTAGAGCTGCAGGGAGATGTACAGGCGAAAATATTCGCGGTCAGGCAAAAGCAGAAGGAAGAAAGCCAGGCACAGGAAGAGGCCGAGCAGGAAGCCGCGAAACAGAAAGAAGAAGCGCAGGCTGCGGAAAAGGAAGCGAAAGCTGCAGAAAAAGCAGCAGCCGCAGACCGGGCGGTGATTAAAATTACAACTTATATTGTAAATGCGAACAATGCGCTGGACGAAGGGCGTATCCAGCGGGCAAGGGAATTGTACAAACAGGCGCTTGCCAGATATCAGAAGTTTACCGGCTCCACGGAAGACGCGGATAAGCTGTATCAGGACATTACCGCCTTGGGGCAGGCCATTACCGAGGCGGAAGTAAAGGCCGCGGAAGAAGCAAAAGAGCAGCGGCTGGCACAGGCGGCGAAGTATGCCCTGCAGGCAAAAGAAGCGGGAAGAGGCGGAGACCTGCAAAAGGCCAGGGAGCTTTATGAGGATGCGCTGGCAGTGTACCGGGAGCTGGATATCTGGGATGAAAGAGTCGAAGCGGTGTACGACGCTATCGATGAGCTGGAACAGGGCAGTGCGGCAGGGAATCAGGCGTCTGCGCAGGGAAACACAGCCAATGTGCAAGGGCAGGCCAATGTAGCGGGGCAGGCGAACGTATCCGGACAGGAAAAGGGATCGGGGCAGGCGGATACATCGGGGCAGAAAGAAGTATCAGGGCAGGCGGACGCATCCGGACAGAAAGATGTGCCTGCGCAGGGGCAGGCAGACGCATCCAGACAGAAAAATGTCTTGGAACGGCGGAAAGAAACTGCTTCCGCACGGAAAAATTCTGCCATACGAAAAAAGGATTCCGGCTCAGACGGAGAAGGGGAAAATCCTGCCTGAACCCTCCGGCTGCGCCATGAAACATACTCAATCTGCACTCGGTATACTTTCAGCCATGCATGGGATTGTGCAATTCGCACCCGGTATGCCGCCGATCATGCATGGGATGTTCAAATAGAAAGGGATGTTGCCTATGGAATATGGAAAGGAATTGCTTGTATCCAGAATATCGCAGGTGCGCGACCCGGTGCAGAAGCGTCTGCTGCAGGATGTGCTGGTAGATGTGTTCGGGGAGCTGCTTGCGTACAGCGAAGAGTGTTATTACAATCTGGAGCAGAAGATTGACCAGGAACGGCGCGATCCGGATATACACTATTCGATTTATACGGGTGTTTGCAAAAAAGACGGGCTGGACAGCGCCAGCCGCAGCCTGTTTGAGATACCAAAAGGATTATCCAATGAAATAGCAGAAGAACATCCAAACGAAATATCCCGGGATTTCTATCCTGCCGGATATCTTGGAACGCTGTTTTTAGCGTGTGACTATATGCAGATACGCGCTTGTATGGAACAGCGTCATCCGGCGCAGGTTGAGACGGATCTTGGCGGTTACCGGACAACGGTTGCGCTTTCTTATACCCGTGCCTGGCAGGAGACATTTTCCCGCCTGTATCAACAGTTTGTAAACAATCAGAGGCAGTGGCATACGATAAACTGTCCTTTTTTATATAAATTTTTAGATATTACGGATTTAGAAGGCGCTGTGCCGCGCGATGCCGTGATTCAGAAAGTCGCCATTGACCTTGGGGAGCTTTCGGGATGTGTGATGGATGATATGGCGCTTGTCTGGAATCTCAGGCAGGAGGTTTTCCAGCCGAAGGTAACGGTGACGGCAGCCGGACACCAGTCTTATTATGAACACCAGATCCTGTTGGAAGACCAAAACGCCGGATATCTGGCTATGCCGGAAGGGGAAGATCTGTTTTCTGTGATATTTTCGGAAAACGGGCTGGTGGTGCGCACGGGAAAGGAAGCGCATCCCCATCTGAAGCTTTTGAAAATAGAGCCGATGAATCCGGAAAAAGACCACACGGCACTGCGGTTTCCGCTGCAGTCTAACGTAAGGAACCTGCGCCACGCGGACCGCCAGGCCATGGGCCAGCCGCGGTTTTTGTGGACGAAGGGGGAAGTGGAGCGCATGCTCAGCGCTTATGAAGTATTTGCGGATTTTGAGCTGGAGGATATTTGCCCGGATCTGCAGGGGGAGCTACAAGCGCTGGATGTTAACCCGTTTATCCGGGTGCATTCATTTTTAAAACAAAAGAGAAAAATTGCACTGGTTCTGCATGCGAAAGATAGCCAGGATATTTTCCGGTATGAAAAGCTGTTCTTTCTGCTTGCAGAGCTTCAGCTTTGTACCGACGAGTATGAATGGACAGGGATTCTGAGGTGAGCATATGGCGGAAAATAATCAGATCTGGGCGCCGTACCTGGTGATGCTGCAGCAGGAAGGAAAATTGGAAAAGCTGCATTACAAAGTAAAAAACAACAGAGTTTCTCCATATCTGGAGCTGCAGGCGGACAGCCTGTACGGAAACGGGACGTATGCGGACGGCGCCGCACAGCTGGATGTGAACCCGTACGTACGGTTTTTCCCGATTTTTGACCCGCTGCTGACGCCAGACGACCTTGGCTATGAAGAGTTCGACCAGGCGCTGTCGGATGTCCTGCTGCATTATCTGGCGGACCTGGATATCCGGATGGGCATGCGCCGGCATGATTTTCATATCCGGCTGCTTGTACGCGATCTGGAACAAGGGGTTTACGGCGGGCTGGCAGAGCTTAAGGAGTTTTCCTGGATGGAGAAACGCATCCTTGCGGAATGGCTGCTGCGCTTTTACCAGACCGGGGACAGCGCGGACAGCCTTCTGGGCGCAGTCCGTGTACTGCTGCCGGTCTGCCGGGTCTATATCCGGGAAGGGGAGGAATTTGTCTTTTATATGCGCCAGCCGCAGGATGAGACGGAGGAGAAGCGGCTGCGGTTTCTAATCCGTCTGTTCCTGCCGCTGGCTTGTTCTTGTACGATCCATTGGACAATGACCTATGGGGTAGCCGGCTATGAGGAAACGATGCGGCTGGAAGATTTTGTCCTTGCTTAGGCAGACGCAGACCGGATACAAAAACCGTTCCAGGATCTAAGTGAGCAATTATGAGGGAGAACCATGCAGTATGAGACATATAAACTGGGAAAACTGAGGAAAAACACAATACGCAGACTATATACCCGCGAAGAACTGGAGGCATTTGAGCTGCCGCGGCTGCGGGAGATCTGCCGGGCGGAAAATATCAAGCCGCCGACCATGGAAATGTTTCAGCGCAGGGAAGAGCTGGCGGCGCTCCTTTACCGGTATGTGGGCATTGTAAAAAAGCCGGGGATAGCGATTTACACAAAGGAAGGCTGCGCGCGGCTGGAAGACGCGTTTGCGGATGCGCAAGGCAGCCAGACAGGCGGAATCGATGTGCCTGCCTTCCTGGAATTGTACCAGGGGCAGTCCTCCTTTCAGAATCCGGATGCGCCGTACCTGGCCGTGAGCAGGCAGGAGCTGGGTATCTATGCATTTCTGGCGGATGAAACGCATCACATCCAGGCGGTGCTGATGCTGGACCAGGCAAATACGGGAAAATACCAGATGCGGCTGGACCGGGAGCGGATGTCGCCGGACATTCCGGCCGGGCGTTTCCACCGATGGGAGCTGTTGTTTACAGATCCGGCAGATACAGAAGAAGCCGTGCGCTGCTATCAGGGAACCGGACGCAGAAAAACCGCAATCGCCTGTTACACCGTTCCTGTGCCCGAGGTCTGGGTCAGGGAAGTACCGCAGTCAAAAGAACCGCTGATTATCGATTACGGGACTTCCTATACCACAGCCGGAACCTGTTTCCAGTTTGGCCAGGCAGACGCGAAGCAGGGAGCGCGCATTTCGTTTCCGCCAGTGACAGACTGCACATGGAGGCAGCAGGGCGGCTGCCAGTGCTGCGGGCTTTGTCCGAGCGTGCTTGCAGTCAGGGACTGCAGCGACGGGGTGGCGGAGCATATGACATTCCTGTATGGGGAAGAGGCTGTGCAGGAAGAAAAAAACCGGGGATTTATGGCACGCAACAGTATTTTTTACGATATGAAGCGCTGGGCCGGGCGTTATAAGGAACGCATCCAGGTGTCGGATCTGGAAGGAAATACCTGTGAAGTGGAACGGCTGTTTCTGATCCGGGCATTTTTACTGCACATGATCGACCAGGCGCAGCAGCAGAACCGGGTCCGGTATCCGAGGCTTTGCTTTACCTGCCCGGTCAAGCAAAAAGCGCTGTCGCTGCGGATGTACCAGGAAGCGCTTCCGGAATACGAGGTCATCACAGAAAACATCACAGATGAAGCGGTGGCCGTTGCCTATCATTTTCTGGAACGCGGCATCCGTGAGCTGGATTACGATGACGGCGCGGCGAAAAAAATGCTGATCTTAGACTGCGGCGGCGGGACCAGCGACATGGTCAGCTGTAATTACAGAATTACCAACGAAGGGATTACGAGCCGCCTGGATCTGCATGTCACCTATGCACACGGCGATACGAATTTCGGCGGCAATCATCTGACGTGGCGTGTGATGCAGTATTTAAAAATCCGTCTGGCGGAATATCTGCTGCGCAGGGAACCAGCTTCCATGGACGCCCTGTTTCCGGGCGTGCTGTCTCAGGTTTATGAAAAAGTGGACACACAAGGGGTTGCGCAGGCATACGCGGCATTTACCGCGGCTTACCAGCAGGCGGAGACTTTGATCCCGACCCGCTTTGAGGAATACCGCAGCCAGCCGGAAAGCGACTGGCTGAAAGTCAGAAGCAATTATTACTTCTTATGGAACCTGGCGGAAACAGTGAAAAAAAAGCTCTATGACCAGCCAGGCATCTGCCGGACGCATCTGCGGGCGCTGTTTTTGGACCATACAGCAACCGGCTGTTTTGAGGATTTTCATTTATTTACCCGCAGGGAACGGGGCGGCTTTGAGGTGCGCACCTTATGCCCGGAGCTGGCCGTCGAGAAAGAGGAGATCAATCTGCTGCTCAAGCCGGATATCTACGGGTTTTTAAAAAACTTTATCGAACCATGGTACGAAAGCGGGCGGCTGTCAGACATCGACCGGATTATCCTGTCAGGGCAGAGCAGCAAAATTGAGCTGTTCCGGGAAGTCATGAAGGAATATGTAGCCGGAAGGAAAGCAAAAACCGGCGGCGAAAGCGGCTGTGAACGCAAATTCCTGTGCATGGACGGGGCTATGGCGTACCAGCAGGACCGCAGAACCGGAAGAATCCGCACAACGATCAGCTATGAACCAGCCCGGGCGCCGTATTCCGTAACCGCCGAGGACTACGAAGCCCCCGGCAGGCAGAAAACGCTGCTGGAAAAAGGCACGCCGATGGGCGAAGTATACGGCTATCTGTCCAGGCCGACCGGGACGGAAGAGGTGCTGTTCCATTTGCAGGACGGCCTGGAAAACGAAGTATCCTGCATCCCCTACGAAATCCAGCCAAAAGGGCGCGAAGAGACCGGATACGGCGCACTGCTGGCACAATATCCGATGATCCGCCAGGAAGACTTAGACAGCATGCGCAACGGCGAACTGCGTCTGTTTGTGTACGGGGACGATGAAAACTGGGGATTCTCCGTTCTGGAAACAGCCAGGGAAGCAAACCAGCTGTATACCCGTCCGCCCGGCTTTGTACCGTTTGAGCCGGGGGCATGGGAGACTGATTTTTTTGACGGGAGGCATTAACAGATGCAGAATTACGCACAGCCGCTGTTTAGCAAAGGCAGGGTATTAAAAAAAGAAAGCCTGGAAGCGCTGCGGGACTTTCCGGGCGGGCTGGCAAAGCTGGCGCTGGCGGATTGGGCAGACGGCGTCCTGTACGGATTTGACATGTCCTATGAAGACGGGCTGGTCACTGTCTGCCCAGGAGCCGTCTGGTATCAGGGCCAGGTCGTGCTGACACAAAAAGAGCAGATTCCGTTCCATGCATTTGAGCAGCAGATCACAGCCTGCCTGCGCCTCTATCCGGCTTTTGCCACGGAAGACTTTTATACCCGCCAGCTGGAGCTGCGCTTAAAAAACGGAGAACCAGGCAGCAGCGAGCTGGAGCTGGGGAGGTTCCGCCTGTCGCAGGGCGCGCGCCTTAGAAAAGACTACCGGGATCTGAGGGACTGCCGGACGACCTATAACACCTTGGACGTGACACAGATCCCATACGCAGGCCCGGGCGGCGTTACCATATCGCCTGTACTGCTTACGATGTTTGCCCGGATGGTACTGGAACAGACAGACGCACTGGATACAGATATCCAATTTGCGCTTTTGTGCCTGGACCACCCTCCGGTATCCAGGGAATGCCTGCTGCGCTACCTAAGCCGCAGGCTGGGCGAACCGTACCGGGAGCTGACGCACAGCGAGATATATGAACGCCTGGTGCGGATCGCAGGCTCCGGCGGGCGCGGCACGGGCCAGCAGAGACGCAAAGAAGGGCCGGCAGTCTTCTGACCATCCGGCAGCGGAAAGGAAGCAAAAAAGCCGGCAGTCTTCTGACCGCCCGGCAAGGCAAAGGAAGCAAAAGAGTCGGCAGTCTTCTGACCGCCCGGCAACAGAAGGGAAACAAAAGGAAGCGGAAAGAGCCGTACGGGACAGAAAAAGCCGTACGGAACAGAAAAAAGCCATACGGAACAGAAAGGAGGCCATGGAATGGGCCAGTCATATGTAGTGAATGGGGCAAAAGTAAGCTGTACCATGGGGACGGTAGACGCACCGCTGCGGACAACACCAGGCAGGCGGGTAAAGCTGCGCGGGCAGGACCGCGCCAATATCGGAGACTGTATCCCACTGGTGAACGTCGGGCCGTTCGGGGTATGCAAAATGACACATCTGCCATGCGTACCAGCCTGTGCGCTGTGGCTGAACGGAAAAACAAACGTACTCGTACAGGGCCTTCCGGCGCTGCTGGACAAGTCGATGGCGATTTGCCCGGTCGGCGCGGGAGTGCTAAAGATTAAGGATGACGGGCAGTAAATCCGGGAGTATCAGCATATGAAAGAATATGGGGATGAACTATTGATCCAGTTTCTGCGGGAAGAACTGGAGAACGCCAAAAATCAGGATATCCGAAAGGGAAGCGTATGGGTGGCCGGGGACGAAGCGCTGTTTCCCGAACGCGAGATTATGAAAAAAAAGCTGTGGATGCGGCTGCCGCAGGATTTCAGCCTGCTGGACAAGGAGCTTGCAAAATGGAAATATCCGGATGAAAACCGTCCAAAGATCATCTATACGAATCCCGAAATAACAGTCAATGTTACATTTTCACCGCAGACACTGTCCGGCGGATCTGAAAAGGAAGTCTGCCGTTTCATCGAGCAGCTGGGAGAGCGCTGTCCGCAGTGCAGCATTTTGGGCAGGAAAACAGCTGCAGCCGGGGATTTGCAGCTGGAATGCCTGAAATTTACCGTACCTGCGGAGGACTTTAGAATCTATAACCAGATGTTTTTTATGACTCTGGAAGGCAGGCTTTTGATCGGGAATTGTAACTGCCTGGCACAGGAACGGGAGGATTGGGAGATGTTTTTTGATCAGATGCTGTCGTCTATCCGGGTTGGGCAGTAAGGCGGTATATAGGGATTGGAATTGGAATGGAAATGGAGCGGAGGGAAGAGGCGGGGAATATGGCGGATAAAAAGAACAGCAACAATAAAAACAGCAAAAATGCAAAAAAGAAAAAAACTGACAAGCTGCATGGCGGGCTGGATCTGTTAGGCATTGCTCCCGGGCCGGTCGGGCCGATTGCAGACGGTGTAAATGCTGTAATATACCTTGCGGAGGGGGATGCAAAAAATGCTGCAGCCAGCGCATTCGCAGCCATTCCGGGAATAGGGGATTTCTCCAAGGCAGCGAAAACAGTTGATAAAACAGTGGATGTGGTGAAAGGGGTTCAGAAAATTGATAAGGCAAAAGATGCCGCCAAGATCATTTCCAAAACTGGTAAAAATGCAGCGAAAGCGGCAGATACCGCCAAAAATGCGGCGAAAGCAGTGGATGCAGCCAGAAATACAGTGAAAGTATCTAAAAACGTGAAGAAATCCCCGAAAAGCATCAAGCTTCCAAAGCGCGTAGAAAAAAAGGTCAAAGCAGCGTTGAAAATAAAAAGCGCAAAAAAAGGGAAGATGAAGACCGGGGCGAAAAAATCCCAAAGTCGGAATAACCGTAAAAAAACTGTAAAGAACAAGAAAAACAAAGACAAGAAACAGCAGCTGAAGGGAAAATGCTTTTCGGGAGATATGCTTGTACTTACAGGAAGCGGCTACCGGCTGATTCAGGAAATCCGAAAAGGTGACGATATCTATGCGAGGAATGCGCAAACAGGCATGATAGGACTTCGGAAGGTGGCAGAAATCTATCAGAATGAAGCACATACGATCCATCATATCTGGCTGGACGGAGAGGAGGAATTAAAAATGACCGCGTACCATCCGGTCTATGTAAAGGACAGGGGATGGGTGAAAGCGATTCATCTGCGGCAGGGAGATTTTCTGGAAACGATGGATGGTACTTCGCAGGTGACGAAGGTGGAAAAGACACGTCATGAAGAACCGGTAGCAGTGTATAATTTCCATGTAGAGGGTTGGGAGTCGTATTTTGTTTCTGAGAAGAGGGTTTATGTGCATAATGGGGAAGGGGATTGTAGTGGTTTTGGAGGAAAGAAAAATGCGCCTTTCAACGGGTACAATCCAAAGCCGGGAGAGAGAACCATAGAAGGCTATGTGAAAAAGCATGCAAATCCTGAAATTTCGTTGAATACAAAATCCCCCAATTTTAATAATCATGGAGGGAATGTTGGTGGATCATTTAAAAGAATTGGGGCGGGCAGCCATGGTGGTATATCGCCACATGTACATCATGCCAAAAGAAATGTTGGGAAAAATGGAGATATTTTTGCGAACATGGGAAAAAAGACAAATGACGGAAGTTGCGCGTCTCCAACAAAGAAAGATGTAAAACAATTATATGAATACTTAAATAATGGAAAATATCATTAAATACGGAGGTATATTTATGTCAAAAGAATTAGAACTTTTTTGGAACGAGGTTCGTGAAATACAAAATTGTATTGTAAATGTTTTATTAATAAATGCCGCAAAGTATGAGGGAGATCTAGAAAAATTGCTAAATGATGCTACTTTTGAAACAATTTGTTCGTTAATGGAACTAATAGATGGCGTCAGTAATAACGAGTTGCGAGGTGAAATTATTAGTACAATATCAGGCGAATGCATCAATTCGGGTGTAGATTTACATGATTGTTGTGAGGATTTTTTGGAGTGTTCTGA
Source organism: uncultured Eubacterium sp. (assembly GCA_947564835.1). Classification (GTDB taxonomy): domain Bacteria; phylum Bacillota; class Clostridia; order Lachnospirales; family Lachnospiraceae; genus Eubacterium_J. The sequence continues at coordinate 15,564 of CANOET010000063.1, forward strand.
CATATAGAAGCTGCTTCAACGTTTCTGGGGTTTCTAGTCAATTGCTGAAATTTTAGAGAATAGTGTCAAGTGAACAGATGGAAAGAGTTAGATTTATAAGGGTGCCAAATGATGAAAAGCGATGGAAGATTACGATTATGGAATACAAAAAAAGGGACAATTAACAGAGCTGGAATTATCTGAGGAATAATTTTATGTTTTATATAATATGGGGGTATTTGATAGAATCAATGAAATGTGTAATATTATAGATGATTATGAAGAAGAAGTTTTAACATTGGATAAAATACCGTTAGCGATCGAAGAAATATGTCAGTTAATGATAGATCATTCTAATAATGAACTTGTTGAATTAAAAAAATGTTAGAATTGGCTATTTTAAATAAAACTATTGTTGAATTTGATTTTTAAATATCTGAAAGAAATGGCAGTCTTAAGCAGCGGCATTACATATTCAGATGACGGTGCCTGGGATAATTCCGTTTTTCGATAGGTACTTAAAACGATTTCTTGAGCAAAATGGCAAAATTTTGATCCCAAGCGACTGAATTAACATTGTGTTGCGCTTTCTGCTTCTATAAAGATATTAGTTAGCCAAGGTTGTAGCTGATGATTCTGCGGGCTGTGGGTAGGATATGTGCCGGGAGCACATCTTAGGCGGGCTGCGACACCTCCCTCCTATGGTCCACAGAGCCTGATCATGGCAAGTTTTATCATACCTGAATTTCAGCTCATGTAAAGCAAGTGAAAACCAGCCGGATGAGGGGGAACTGGTTTGGCTTCCGGTGTCCGCACAGCCAATAAAACTGCAGCACAATGTCAAACCTACCCAGAAAAGAAAGAAAGCAAATAGCAGCAGTTTATGCGCAAGTAATGTCTATGGAATATGAACATTTCACCAAAATCAAAGAACGGGTCCTGGAATGGGGAGAAGCCCATATAAGAAATCATGCCGACTATATAGAAATTACAAAAAAGCAATTTGGTGAAATGTCAAGAGGAAAATAAAAAAGATTTTCTTGAAGA
>CANOET010000064.1 GCA_947564835.1 uncultured Eubacterium sp.
GTATTGTTGTAAATTGGATCAGCTAATACTTCTCTTTTCTGAGTATGTCCTTTACGTGGCACGATACTTCCCTCCTTAATCATTTTTACTGCCCGGGCCTCCCGGACAGCTGTTTCCTTTCGATTAATTCAACGGTACTCACATGTTGTGTTACGTGCGGAGTTATTTATTCTATCTGAAATGGCTTACCACAAATAATTCCAACACTAACCTCTTTCTGAGCGCTGCCGCAAGGCCCGCGCACATTGATACACTGAGTCATTGCTCCGCTAAAAAAGATCGTTTCCGATCATATGAACCGCTTATTTTTTAGCGTCTTTCGGTCTCTTAGCGCCGTATTTGGAACGGGCCTGACGTCTGTTCGCAACACCTGCCGTATCAAGTGTACCTCTGATGATATGGTATCTTGTACCAGGTAAATCCTTTACCCTGCCGCCGCGGATCAGAACCACACTATGCTCCTGCAAGTTATGGCCTTCGCCCGGAATATAGCTTGTAACTTCGATCCCGTTGGAAAGACGCACTCTGGCAATTTTCCGAAGCGCTGAGTTAGGTTTTTTAGGAGTTGCTGTCTTTACAGCAGTACATACACCACGCTTCTGCGGAGAAGCTGAATCTGTCGCTTTCTTCTGTAAGGAGTTGTATCCTTTCTGAAGTGCCGGTGCTGTTGACTTCTTTGCAGCTGACTTTCTTCCTTTTCTTACTAACTGGTTAAATGTTGGCATTATTTTCACCTCCTGCATTTTATATGATGCGTGACAATCCCTGACAGGCTGTCCTGTCCAGACTCTATGATATTCACAATACTATCACACGCTAGAATATTATATATAGAGATTTTCAGAATGTCAAGGAAGATTTCTCTGTTTCAGCATATTTCAGCATATTGCACTGTTTCGCTCTTAGTTTTCCCCGTTTTTAGAAAAAAATACCACCGTCCCAATCTATCTTTCGGATATTTTCATGCAAATAGCATATGCTGCCAGAACTACAAGTTCTGGCAGCATTCCTCCATCTATCGCAGCTATATTTTTCTATCTGTCAGTCAACAAAAGCAAACGTCTCCTCTTTCTCCGTCAAATCATCCTCAAACGCTTCTGCGTCAAAATCATCTTCCGGAAATGCATCTGCCTGATCCAAGCCGTCCGCATAGGCCCGCATCCCCGCAGCATCGGAAAACAGCGGATGGTCTGCATCCGGCGCAAACAGTTCGTCTCCGCCTTCGTCTGCGTACAAGTCGTCATCATCCTCGTCACCCATCGCAAACAATGCCGCAGAATCCGAGCCGCCCTGCTCGGATGCGGACTCGCCTTCATCAAATTCCATAAAGTCTTCTTCATTGAAAAGCACGCCCTGCTCATTCACATCGGAATCCAGCTTAATGCTGCGGTAACGCTTCATACCGGTTCCGGCAGGGATCAGCTTTCCGATAATGACATTCTCTTTCAGCCCGATCAGCGGGTCGATCTTGCCCTTGATTGCGGCTTCTGTCAGGACTTTCGTCGTTTCCTGGAAGGATGCTGCTGACAGGAACGAATTTGTTGCCAGAGAGGCTTTTGTAATGCCGAGCAGCACCTGCGCGCCTTCTGCAGGCTGCATGCCTTCCCGTTCCAGACGTTCGTTGGCATCTTCAAATTCCAGGTTGTCTACGAGTGTTCCCGGCAGGAACTCGGAGTCTCCGTTATTTTCAATGCGGATCTTTTTCAGCATCTGGCGCACAATGACTTCGATGTGCTTGTCATTGATTTCCACACCCTGCAGACGGTAAACGCGCTGCACCTCGCGCAGCAGATAATCCTGCACGGCCCGTACCCCTTTGATCTTAAGAATATCATGCGGATTGACGGAACCTTCGGTCAGCTCGTCGCCGGCTTCCAGCACCGCCCCGTCCATGACCTTGATACGGGAGCCGTATGGGATCAGGTATGCCTTGGATTCTCCGGATTCCTGGTTTGTTACGATAATTTCACGTTTTTTCTTTGTGTCCTTAATGGTCGCTACGCCGCCAAATTCGGTAATAATCGCAAGGCCCTTCGGCTTTCTTGCTTCGAAAAGCTCCTCGACACGGGGAAGACCTTGTGTAATGTCATCTCCGGCAACGCCGCCTGAGTGGAAGGTACGCATCGTAAGCTGCGTACCTGGCTCTCCGATGGACTGCGCCGCGATAATGCCGATCGCTTCGCCGACCTGTACGGACTGTCCGGTCGCCATATTCGTACCGTAGCATTTTGCACATACCCCTGCATGGGAGCGGCAGGTCAGGATCGTACGGATTTTTACTTTTGTAATCGGTTCCCCGTTTTCATCTACGCCGATGCTCATAATCTTTGCCGCACGGCGCGGAGTAATCATATGGTTCGCTTTTACAAGCACGTTTCCGTCCTTATCACAGATCGTCTCGCATGAAAACCGCCCGGTCAGGCGTTCCTGGAGGCTTTCAATCTCTTCCTTGCCGTCCATAAATGCCGTGACTACCATACCAGGGATCTCGCGGTCTTTGCCCTCGTTGCAGTCAGATTCCAGCACGATCAGCTCCTGCGACACGTCAACCAGACGTCTGGTCAGGTAACCGGAGTCCGCCGTACGCAGCGCCGTATCGGACATACCCTTTCTGGCTCCATGCGCCGACATAAAGTACTCCAAAACGTCCAGACCTTCACGGAAGTTGGACTTGATCGGCATCTCGATCGTCCTTCCGGTCGTATCCGCCATCAGTCCGCGCATGCCTGCCAGCTGTTTGATCTGTTTGTCGGAACCGCGGGCGCCGGAATCGGCCATCATAAAGATATTGTTATATTTATCCAGGCCGTCCAGCAATGCTTTGGTCAGCTCGTCATCGGTTTCTTTCCATACTTCAACGACTTCTTTGTAACGTTCCTCCTCGGTGATCAGGCCGCGCTTATACTGCTTGGTAATCCGGTCTACCGTATTCTGCGCGCCGTCGATCATTTCCGGCTTCTGCGGCGGCACCGTCATATCGGAAATGGATACGGTCATCGCTGCCCTGGTGGAATATTTATAGCCCATAGACTTAATATCGTCCAGTACTTCCGCTGTTTTGGTCGCGCCGTGTACGTTAATGACTTTTTCCAGGATCTGCTTTAGCTGCTTCTTCGCTACGTGGAAGTCTACCTCAAGCAGCAGCTCATTTTCCGGCACACTGCGGTCTACAAAGCCCAGATCCTGCGGGATGATCTCGTTAAAAATAAATCTTCCCAGCGTGGACTCAATTGTTCCGGTTTTTACGGTCCCATCCGGCATATTTTTGCTGACACGCACATGAATCCTGCTGTGCAGCGTACAAGCCTGGTTTTCATAAGCCAGAATCGCTTCGTTTACGTTTTTATAATAAGAGCCCTCGCCCAAAGACCCCGGACGCTCCTGTGTCAGATAGTAAATTCCCAATACCATATCCTGGGAAGGCACTGCTACCGGGCCGCCGTCTGACGGCTTTAACAGGTTATTCGGAGACAGCAGCATAAACCGGCATTCCGCCTGCGCTTCCTGCGACAGCGGCAGATGCGCCGCCATCTGGTCACCGTCAAAGTCTGCATTATAAGCTGTACATACGAGCGGATGCAGCTTGATCGCCTTGCCTTCTACAAGGATCGGCTCAAATGCCTGGATACCGAGGCGGTGCAGCGTAGGCGCACGGTTCAGCATAACCGGATGTTCTTTGATGACTTCTTCCAGGACATCCCATACTTCGGTCTGCAGCCGCTCCACCATCTTTTTCGCGCTCTTGATATTGTGGGCAGTCCCGTTAGACACCAGCTCTTTCATTACAAACGGCTTAAACAGCTCGATCGCCATTTCCTTCGGCAGGCCGCATTGGTAGATCTTTAATTCCGGCCCTACGACAATAACGGAACGCCCGGAATAATCCACACGCTTGCCTAACAGGTTCTGACGGAAACGTCCGCCTTTTCCTTTTAACATATCCGATAACGACTTCAGCGCACGGTTGCCAGGCCCGGTGACCGGCCTGCCGCGCCTGCCGTTGTCGATCAGCGCGTCGACTGCTTCCTGGAGCATCCGCTTTTCATTGCGCACGATAATATCCGGCGCGCCCAGCTCCAGCAGGCGGCGCAGACGGTTGTTGCGGTTAATAATCCTGCGGTACAGGTCGTTTAAGTCGGACGTCGCAAAACGCCCGCCGTCCAGCTGCACCATCGGGCGCAGATCCGGCGGAAGCACCGGGATCACCGTCATAATCATCCATTCCGGCTTATTTCCGGACTCGTAAAAGGCATCCACAACTTCCAGCCTTTTGATAATTCTGGCACGCTTCTGTCCGGTTGCATCCTTTAAAGCCGCCTTTAAAGACGAAGAATCTTTTTCCAGGTCGATCGCCTGCAGCAGCTCTAAAATCGATTCCGCACCCATGCCGACACGGAACGCGCTGCCGTATTTTTCCCTGGCTTCCTGGTATTCATTTTCAGACAATACCTGTTTGTAGCTCAGCTCTGTCGTACCCGGGTCAAGCACAATATAAGAAGCAAAATACAGCACCTTTTCCAGCGTCCGCGGCGACAAGTCCAAAATCAAACCCATACGGCTCGGGATCCCCTTAAAATACCAGATATGGGAGACCGGAGCAGCCAGCTCGATATGCCCCATGCGTTCCCTGCGCACGCTGGACTTTGTAATTTCCACGCCGCAGCGGTCGCAGACCACGCCTTTGTAACGGATTTTCTTGTATTTGCCGCAGTGGCATTCCCAGTCCTTGCTCGGCCCGAAGATTTTTTCACAATATAAGCCGTCTTTTTCCGGCTTTAACGTACGATAGTTGATCGTTTCCGGTTTTTTGACTTCCCCTTTCGACCATTCCCTGATTTTTTCCGGCGAGGCCAGACCAATCTGGATAGCGTCAAACTGAATTGGCTGATTGGTTTCTTCGTTCATTATTTCAGACATATATGGCACTCCCTTCTATTCCATATCTGAACCGTCATCATCAAAATCATCTACAAAAATAGAATCATCTTCATCGTCTTCCAGTTCATCGTCTTCTGCGTCGACAAGTTCCTCGCTCTCCGCGTCAAATTCCTTTTTGGAAAATCCCATTTTGCTGAACGATTCACTGCTTTCAAACGCAAAATCCTTGTCTCCCGAAATGATAGAATTTAAATCTGTATTACCATATTCACTCGTTTCCATCAGCTGCACTTCATTGCGGAACTCATCCAGCACCCGCACATCCAGCGCCAGCGACTGCAGCTCTTTTAACAATACTTTAAAGGACTCCGGTATTCCAGGCTCTGGAATATTTTCCCCTTTAATAATCGCCTCATACGTCTTCACACGCCCTACGACGTCATCGGACTTCACCGTCAGGATTTCCTGCAGCGTATAAGACGCGCCGTACGCTTCCAGCGCCCATACTTCCATTTCTCCGAAACGCTGCCCGCCGAACTGGGCTTTTCCGCCTAACGGCTGCTGAGTAACGAGCGAATAAGGGCCGGTCGAACGCGCATGGATCTTATCGTCAACCAGATGATGCAATTTCAGGTAATGCATGTGCCCGATCGTAACCGGCGAATCGAAATACTCCCCTGTCCGCCCGTCACGCAGCCGGACTTTTCCGTCCCTGGAAATCGGCACGCCTTTCCAAATCTCCCGGTGGTCCCTGTGGTCCGATAAATACTGCATCACATCTTCCCGCAGCTCTTCCCGGTATTTCTCCTCAAACGCTTCCCAGTCCATATTTACATAGTCATTGGCCAGCTCCAGCGTATCCTGGATATCCACTTCCCTGGCGCCGTCAAACACCGGCGTTTCGATATTAAATCCAAGCGCTTTGGCGGCAAGGCTTAGATGGATCTCCAATACCTGCCCGATATTCATACGCGAAGGCACGCCCAGCGGATTCAATACGATATCCAGCGGACGCCCGTTCGGTAAAAACGGCATATCCTCTACCGGCAGCACGCGGGAAACCACACCCTTGTTCCCATGGCGGCCTGCCATCTTATCGCCTACGGAAATCTTTCTTTTCTGCGCAATGTAAATACGGACTGCCTGGTTCACACCCGGAGAAAGCTCATCTCCGTTATCCCTTGTAAATACTTTTGCATCTACCACAATCCCGTATTCGCCATGCGGCACTTTTAACGACGTATCGCGCACTTCTCTCGCTTTTTCGCCAAAAATCGCACGCAGCAGCCGTTCCTCTGCCGTCAGCTCCGTCTCGCCCTTCGGCGTTACTTTGCCGACCAGGATATCCCCGGCGCGCACTTCCGCACCGATGCGGATAATTCCTCTTTCATCCAGATCCTTTAACGCATCGTCGCCGACACCCGGGACATCTCTGGTAATCTCTTCCGGCCCCAGCTTCGTATCACGCGCTTCTGCTTCGTATTCTTCTATATGAATGGACGTATATACATCATCCTGCACTAACCGCTCGCTCAATAACACGGCGTCCTCGTAGTTATAGCCTTCCCATGTCATAAACCCGATCAGCGGATTTTTGCCGAGCGCCAATTCCCCCTGTGCCGTAGACGGGCCGTCTGCAATAACTTCATCCGCTTCCACATGCTCGCCCTTAAATACAATCGGCCGCTGGTTATAACAGTTGCTCTGGTTACTTCTTGTAAACTTGGACAGTCGATACGTGCTTAACGTCCCATCGTCATTGCGGATTTTAATCTCATTGGATACCGAGCTTTCCACAACACCCGGCTTTTTCGCAATGACACAAACACCGGAGTCCACCGCTGCTTTCGGCTCCATACCCGTACCGACTACAGGCGCTTCCGTCGTCAAAAGCGGCACAGCCTGACGCTGCATATTAGAACCCATCAGCGCACGGTTCGCATCGTCGTTCTGCAGAAACGGAATCAAAGCCGTAGCCACCGAAAAAACCATCTTCGGCGACACATCCATGTAGTCGAACATTGTCTTGTCGTATTCCTGCGTCTCCTCCAGATAACGGCCGGATACGGAATTACGCACAAAATGCCCGTTCTCATCTAGCTTTTCATTCGCCTGCGCCACATGGTAATTATCTTCTTCGTCAGCGGTCATATAGACCACTTCTTCCGTAACCCTCGGATTTTTCGGGTCGGATTTATCGATCTTGCGGTACGGCGCCTCTACAAATCCGTACTCATTAATCCGCGCATAACATGCCAGCGAGTTAATCAAGCCGATATTCGGACCTTCAGGCGTCTCGATCGGGCACATTCTGCCATAATGCGAATAGTGTACGTCACGGACCTCAAACCCGGCACGGTCCCTGGACAAACCGCCAGGCCCCAGCGCAGACAGACGCCTCTTATGCGTCAGCTCCCCGAGCGGATTATTCTGATCCATAAACTGCGACAGCTGGGAAGAACCGAAAAATTCCTTCACCGCAGCCGTCACCGGCTTAATATTAATCAGGCTCTGCGGCGAAATCCCTTCCAGGTCCTGCGTCGTCATACGCTCCCGCACAACCCTTTCCAGACGGGACAGACCGATCCGGTACTGGTTCTGCAGCAGCTCCCCGACCGCACGGATCCGCCGGTTGCCCAGGTGGTCGATATCATCATCATTCCCGATCCCCCACTCCAGATGCATATTATAATTAATCGAAGCAAAAATATCTTCCTTTGTAATATGCTTCGGAATCAGCAGGTTCACATTTTTGCGGATCACCGTCTTTAATTCGTCATCATCCGCACCTTCATTTTCTTCCAAAATCTTTTTCAGCGCCGGATAATAAACCAGCTCCCGGATCCCCACTTCATTCGGATCAATCTGCGGGCACCATACACTGAAATCTACCATCATCGACGACAACACTTTTACATTCCGTTCTTCCGTCTGAATCCATACATACGGAATCGCTGCATTCTGAATTTTCTCCGCCGCCTCCCTGGACAGCTCCGTACCAGGCTGCAGCTCCACCACTTCCCCCGTCTCCGGATCCGGCAGCGAAACCGGTTCCGCCAGGATCTGCCCCTTAAGACGGTTCTTAAAATGCAGCTTTTTATTAAACTTATAACGCCCTACCTTCGCCAGATCATATCTTCTCGGATCGAAGAACATCGCAGTAATCAGGCTTTCCGCACTGTCTACTGTCAGAGGCTCACCCGGGCGGATTTTCTTATATAACTCTAACAAGCCCTGTTCATAATTCGTCGCAACATCTTTGCCAAAGCTTGCAACAATCTTCGGCTCTTCCCCGAACAAATCAATAATTTCCTGATTCGTGCCAACACCCAATGCGCGAACGAGAACTGTAATCGGTACCTTCCTTGTCCGGTCTACGCGGACATAAAAAACGTCATTGGAATCCGTCTCGTATTCCAGCCATGCGCCACGGTTCGGAATAACGGTACAGGAATATAAAGTCTTGCCGACCTTGTCATGAGAAATCGCATAGTAAATGCCGGGAGAACGCACTAACTGACTTACAATTACACGTTCCGCGCCATTAATTACAAACGTACCCGTCTCGGTCATCAAAGGCAGATCCCCCATAAAAATCTCATGGTCATTGATCTCGCCATTTTCTTTATTATACAATCTGACTTTTACTTTCAAAGGAGCCGCATAAGTCGCATCCCGCTCTTTACATTCCGGGATCGTATACTTTACATCATCTTCGCACAATGTAAAGTCAATAAAATCCAGACTCAGATGTCCGCTGTAATCGGAAATCGGAGAGATGTCTAAAAATACTTCTTTCAGTCCTTCTTTTAAAAACCACTGATACGAGTCCTTCTGGACTTCGATCAGGTTTGGCATTTCCAGAACCTCTTTTTGTCTCGAGTAACTCATACGTATGCCTCTGCCAGTATTTACCGGACGTATTCTGTTCTTCTCCATATGACGTTTCACCTCTCGTTCTTTATTTTCAACAAAAAAGCACATTTAGATATGGTCGGCGGCTTTGATACAATATGTTGTAGTATTGTAAAAAAGCGCAAAAAGCCAATTTGCACAATAAGTGCAACGTATATGATAGCACAAGGGGGTAGGGTTCGTCAAGGAGTTTTTCCAGAATTTTGCGGGGCAGAGGTGAAGGGTTTGGATTCACGGACGCCGGATGAGGGGGCTTTACATGAATGATGGATAATATTGTTCATCCACAATCAGTCAATGAAATGAAATAAAGTGAATTGAACGGCTGCCTTAATTATTCATCCAGCATTAGTTTTCCTGCTTTTGCTTTCGCCTTCAATCGGGCAATCTGTTCCTTTTCAACCTGCTGAATGCTTTTTTCTGGTGTCGGCAAATCTTCCGGCATTGTACCACCTATTTTTTCGATAGCTCCACGCACTTCTTTCCCAACCTTATAATGAGTAGCTGTCGCCGCCTTTGCACCAGTAATTTCATCTTTCCGCAATTTTTCTTCTGTCTGTGATATTCTAAACAGATTAGCAATAAGCTCCGTGCTTCCCATATAATCAAGAATTTTCTGCCCTACATCCAAGCCTTTTCTCTTGTGTATATCATCAACATCCAAACCACCATATAATCCCATGTACCCGGCATTTTGGAAAATCGCAAATTCTTCATTTGTAATGACTCCTGCGTCATGCGCTGTTTCCGCAAGAAGCTGGTTCCACTGTTTTATATCTCCACGCACTACTAAACGTCTTCTATCTTCGTCCAATTCGTTAAAATGATCTGCAACTTCCTGACGATATGTTTGAATAGCAAAATAAGTCTGTCCCAAAGCAATCACTTCTTTACGGGGATCACCATTTTGTACAATCAAATAGCACGCATATCGAGTAAGTTCATAATCCTTAACCGGTTTACTTGTCACACCAGCATTTACGATTTTCCTGACCTCAGGAAAATCGTTCGCAATAATATGACCACTGTTTTCACAGGCAATCATGGCTCGTTTGATGACCTTATGGAAATTTTCCCATTTATTGTACTCTAATGCAGGAGCAAGTTCTCTGGCCGACCAAAATTCACTCCCGTCATTTCTGATATGCTTTATGTCTTCAAATTTTTTATATTCTTGATCTTTTAACTGACTCATGTTATCTCCAACAAACTCTAATATCTTTTATAAGATTTCTTAATCCTTATTACCGCCAATCCCCCACGCAGCGCAAAAAAGAAGAACAGCCCCTTCAGGAACTGTCCTTCTTCCCATCACACCGCTTATTTCAATGTAACCTTAGCGCCCTCTGCCTCTAACTTCGCTTTCAGCTCTTCTGCGGAAGCCTTATCAGCCTGCTCTTTCACAACCTTCGGAGCATTGTCAACGACTTCCTTTGCTTCCTTCAAGCCAAGGCCGGTAGCTTCACGTACCACTTTAATAACCTTAACTTTGTTCGGGCCTACTTCTGTCAGCTCTACATCAAATTCTGTCTTTTCTTCCGCTGCTTCTGCAGGGCCTGCTGCTGCAACGACAACGCCTGCTGCTGCAGATACGCCAAATTCTTCTTCGCATGCTTTTACTAAATCATTTAACTCTAATACGGTTAAGCCTTTGATTACCTCAATGATCTCAGCTGTAGTCATTTTTAATTCCTCCTGTTTATAAAATAATAGATTCCCAGTACCAGCCCGCTGGCGGAAGTATTCTCCTTCTGCGGCTGTGTGGTTTTTATGCCTCTGCCGGGGCTTCTTCTGCCGGAGCCTCTGCTTCGGCTGGAGCAGCTTCGCCGTCTTTTTCTGCGATCTGCTTGATCACGCGTGCAAAATTGGTGATCGGAGACTGGAAGCTTCCAAGCAGTCTGGACAGCAGTTCTTCTCTTGACGGGATGCTTGAAATCTCTTTCATTGCTTCTGTGTCATAGAAGTTGCCTTCTACAATGCCTGCCTTAATTTCCAGAACCGGAGCTGTCTTGGCGAATTTTGCCAGGATTCTTGCCGGGGCTGTCGCATCGTCTTTGGAAATGGCGATTGCGTTCGGCCCTTCCAGATAATCTTTCAGGCCCTCGCATGGTGTACCCTGAAAAGCAAAATTCATCAGTGTATTTTTATATACCTTGTAAGTAATACCGGCTTCTCTTAATTCCTTGCGAAGCTGTGTATCCTGTGCAACGGTAAGGCCTCGGTAATCGACGATCACAACTGACTGTGCATCTTTGATATTCTCAGCGATTTCCTGTACAATCGGCTGTTTCAGTTCTACTTTTGCCACGAATGAGCACCTCCTTGTTATATTTTTATTGCCTTCATTAAGAAAACCTCCCTGCCAAAGACAGGGAGGTGTGTGTTCTCATAAATCTGATTTGCTCTTGCTGTCCTGCGGCAAACTGCGCAGCAGCAGAATAAATCTGAACGAAACTCCTCGGCAGGCCGTTTCTGTTATGCCTTGCGGCGCCTGCTGTCTTCGGCAACGTTGCAATTATAATATGATTTGATCTATTTGTCAACAGTTATTTGACAAGGCTTGCTACATTGATCTTGACGCCAGGTCCCATGGTGGAAGCTACTGTACAGCTTCTGATATACTGGCCCTTCAATGCGCTCGGCCTTGCCTTGATTACTGCGTCCATAAGGCTCTGGAAGTTGTCCGCTAACTGTTCTTCTGTAAAGGATGCTTTACCAATCGGCACATGAATAATGTTTGCCTTGTCTAATCTATATTCAATCTTACCGGCTTTGATATCGTTGATGGCTTTAGTTACATCCATCGTTACGGTACCAGCCTTCGGATTTGGCATCAGGCCCTTTGGTCCGAGTACACGGCCCAGGCGTCCGACAACGCCCATCATATCAGGTGTCGCAACTACAACGTCAAAATCCAGCCAGCCGTCATTTTGGATCTTCGGAATCAGCTCTTCCCCGCCGACATGGTCTGCGCCTGCTGCCTGCGCTTCATCCAGTTTTACGCCTTTTGCAAATACGAGTACTTTTACAGTTTTGCCGGTTCCGTGCGGAAGTACAACTGCGCCGCGGACCTGCTGCTCTGCATGGCGGCCGTCGCATCCGGTCTTGATGTGGACTTCGATCGTTTCGTCAAATTTTGAAGTTGCTGTCTTTTTTGCAAGTGCAAGCGCTTCTGCAGATTCATACAGATTTGCCCGGTCTACCTGCTTTGCAAGCTCCTGATACTTCCTACTTCTTTTCATTTCATTACCTCCTAGTGGTTTTAGCGGGAAGTCCTCCCTCCCACGATAAAGTATTTTCTTTGTCTTAAATTATTTGCCTAAGTCTTCTGCTTTTTTCTGCTTCTTTGCGGCAGTTCTGCTGCCGTCACTGCCGTGATTGTTTCTGCTGTTTACCTGATTACTGTTCTACCTGGACACCCATGCTGCGCGCGGTTCCCGCGATCATGCTCATGGCAGCTTCGATGGATGCCGCATTCAGGTCAGGCATTTTTAATTCTGCGATCTCCTGCAGCTTTGCTTTTGAGATCGTAGCCACTTTGTCTTTGTTCGGAACAGCGGAGCCGCTCTTAATGTTGCATGCTTTCTTGATCAGTACTGCCGCAGGCGGTGTTTTTGTAATAAAGCTAAAGCTTCTGTCTGCATACACAGTAATGACTACCGGAATAATCGTATCTCCCTGATCTGCCGTCCGTGCATTAAACTGTTTGGTAAATTCCACGATATTTACACCGTGCTGGCCAAGTGCAGGACCAACAGGCGGTGCCGGCGTTGCTTTTCCGGCTGGAATCTGTAATTTAATATATCCTTGTACTTTCTTTGCCATTTTGGTTGCCTCCTAAACATTTGATAGCTTGTCTACAGCTTCTTAACTTCTGCGAAACTTATTTCTACCGGCGTTTCGCGACCGAATAAATCGACATTGATCGTCACGATCTGCTTATTGTGGTTCATATTCTGAATCACGCCGACAGTATCTTTCCAGACACCGCCGATTACGGTAACCGTATCGCCCTCTTCAAAATCCACAACCACTTCTTCAGACCGGATCCCCAATGGCCGCATCTCGGCTTCCGTGAGCGGTACAGGCTTCGATCCCGGACCTACAAATCCGGTCACACCCCTGGTATTCCTGACAACGTACCAGGTGTCATCGTTCATAACCATGTTAATGAGTACGTAGCCCGGAAACATTTTCTTCTGAACCTGCTTTTTGGCGCCGTTCTTGAGCTCAACAACCTCCTGCATCGGAACCCTGACTTCCAGAATCTGGTCTTCCAGGTGTCTGTTTTCAATTGTCTTGTCAATGTTCGCCTTGACCTTATTCTCATAACCGGAATAGGTATGAACGACATACCAGTTCGTTTCTGCCATTCTCGCCCCTCCTTATAAATTCACCAGGAAATCCACACCATACTGGATGATAAAATCCATCAGCGCAATAATCACACCTAAAATGACTGATACTACGACAACGGCTGTTGTCTCTTTGGCAAGCTGTTCTTTTGTCGGCCACATAATTTTGGAAAACTCGGCCTTAAGACCGGTAAACCAGCCCGACTTTTGGGTTTCAATTTCTTTCTCTTTTCCCATACTTACTTGTCACTTCCTTTGCTCAATCCCAATTATTTGGTTTCCTTGTGTAAAGTATGCTTTCTGCAGAATCTGCAATACTTTTTGGTCTCCATACGGTCCGGGTGAGTTTTCTTGTCCTTTGTCATGTTGTAATTACGCTGCTTGCATTCTGTACATGCTAATGTAATCCTTGTGCGCACAACTTCCACCTCCATTAAATTCTTTTAATTTTAGGCATAAAAAAAAGACTTACTTCCATCGCCCACTTAGAATAGCACGGTTTTGGCTGTGCGTCAATATTTTTCGGACAATTTTCTGTTAAATTTTTCTGCGCCATTTGCGCAACAGCCCGGATCATCCATGGAAAGGTTACGCAAACGACACGGAAAACAGCAAAAAAGCCATAACACCCGCCCCGTGAAATACCCCGCCAGATGTTACAGCTTTCCTCCCAATAAGAAATTTTTATCATCAACATATCCGATCTACCATCATTCCGGAATAGATGGAGGAAATATAAGGACATAAAAAATTTTTCGAAGAATTTGGATTTTTATATGTCACAAGCACTTTTTTTACATAATTCATAGGGTCTAAAGAAGCTTCCTCAGCCTTTCTGCCGACAGCGTCTTTAAAACGGTTCAGCACATGAATCGTCTGATCCGCATCTTCTGATACAACGGACTGCGACAATTTCGCACGGTCAACACTGATCTCGCCCTTGTCTGACACAGACAGCCCGAATGGATTCAGGGAAGAAGAAAATGTTTTCGCGATATTCCCCATATCCTTAAGCAGCTTTTCGTTTGATGCCGGCATGCCCGAATGGTTCTCCGCAACTCGGATCATGGAATTGAACGAGTTTACTAAAGACTGCACGTCGTCGGTAACTGCTTCTGAGCCTGGTTTAAAACCGATTTTTACAGGCTCGTTCTTTGGCGTAACGTCATTTAATGTAACAGAAAATACATTATTAATTGTAAATGTGTTGGAATAGGAGCTGTGCTTTGTTCCGTTTAAAAGGAACGAAGAATTTTCAGCCATCGCAGCAACCGCATCCACACCAAGGATCTCCATCGCCTGGCGCGATTCGTGCGTATTCTCAGGAACGATCCGGAATAAGGACGTTTCCTGCGGGGAGAGCCCGGTCTGTCTGGATTCCATACGCAGGGCAGCCATTTCCTGCGAACCGTTGATCACGTCTGCTTTTAAGCCGATATGCGCATTGTTTACCAAACGCGCAAGCTTGTGGAGTACATCCTCATTGGTGTCGCCGACATTAATGTTGTACTGAAACTCATAGGAACTAGAATTTACATCCAGATCAAAAGAATAACTGCCTGGAAGAAAATCATATTCATCGCGTTTCATAAAATTGCCGACATTTGTCTGCGGGGAAGCCAGCTGCATAATTTCAAGCTCAAACCCCTCTGCCTGTGCAGCGGCGGAAGGATCACCGATGTATTCTGCCGTCGCAGCGTCCGGATTGCTGGAAATCGCTATTTTTTTCTGAAAAGCAGCGCCTATGCCTGCTTCATCCTCAGAAAAAGAAGCAACGATGTTTTTGATGTTTCTTGCGTTCTCCTTGATATCGATCGCAAATTTCTGGACATCGCCGGAAATCTTGACCTTGTACAGAGGAGATTCTTTATTCAACTTTTTAATTTTGTTGACGGTGTCACGCAAATCTTCTCTTCTATGAGAATCATAACGCGATGTCTGCTGTGAACCATAGGTTGTCAAATAATAATCATAGGCAGAATTAATAGCAAGTGCCATAAAAAAGCCCCTCCTTTCTTCCGTGAAATTACAGTTTGCAACTGTATGGGCATAATAAATCCATTTGATATGTTTATCGGAAATTCAATTGGAATATATTATACTTTTCCTGAGAAAATTCAGGTTTTTTACAAGTAAACAAGGCCGTAGCGGACAGCCGGCGATTATTTGACCACATATTTGACTTTATCGTTAAAAAGTTTGTTTTTTCCGGAATTTGTTTGTTTGCCGATAGCCGTATTTTCTGCAGAAACAGGTTTCGTGTCTGCCCAGAACACTTCTTCCTTCTTCTGCCGGGGTTTCGGCGCGTTCTTTTTTGTATCTTCTTTCTGATCATTCTTACGAAAATCCGCAAGTGTGTCCTTTGCTGTAACAATCTTCTGGCCGATGCCCCTGGATACACGGTCAATCTTTTTTTGCAGTTCTGCTTTTTCTTCTTCAGTGGAAGCGGTACGCTGTTTTCCTTCCAGATTCGTCCGCAGCCGCACCATTCCGGCGATCTGTTCCTTGGCCGTTGACAAGGTGATCATAACGCCAGCTTCTTCGTCGCTGAGGCCTTCAAACAGCGGAAGCGTCTCTTCAGATTCCTCTTCGGCCTGATCAAAGCCTGCAGCTTCCTGCGCTGCTTTGAGCTCTTCCCGCTTTCTTTCTGCTTCTTCCTGACGCTTGCGGATCTCATATTCTCTTAATTCCTGATTTAAATTATCCAGCTGTTCTTGCGCAGCCTGCTTTGTTTTCTTTTTCTCCTCTGCGGGTGTCTCTTTGTCGTTGGAAATAGCTTCCATTTTCTCCTCAAGCGCAGAAATCTGGTTTTTGATTTTCCGCTCATAACTATCACGTGAGGATAGTTTTGTCTTGATGCCGCCGCTTGTAGGATTGATTCCTGCTATGCTCATCTTTTCTCCTCCTTGATTTGTCTGTGAAATCCGTTTCCTGGTTGTTGCAATGGGTAAAAGCCTGGTTGGGCATACTTACTTATATTATATCGGAAAGAATGCGGGATTGCTTAATACTTGGACTCTATGGCTGCGCGGACGCCAAAAAAACGCAACGCATGTCAAAAGAATTTCTTTTCTGGTTCATCCAGGTTAGGCTCTTAGAAACAATTTTTTGCGCAAAATGGCAAAATTTCAATTCCAGGCGACAGAATTGACATTGTGTTGCATTTTGAGGGCTTTCCCGAAAGATTCTGGTTAGCCAGGAGATGTGGCTATCCGGACGACTCTGCGGGCTGTGGACCGGGGACGCGCTGGAAGACACACCTTGGAAGGACATTCAAGGGGCGCTTTTAGCGGAGGTGAAATCCAGC
>CANOET010000065.1 GCA_947564835.1 uncultured Eubacterium sp.
TCCGCCCAAGGTGTGTCTCCCGGCGGATCCCCGGTCCCCAGCCCGCAGAGTCGTCAGGTGAGCCACACCCCCTGGCTAACCATTATCTTTCGGAAGCCCCAAAAAACGCAACAAACGATCAACCAGGTTATTCGTGATTTCCATGATTCCTCTTGTGCTGATGTCCATGCGCCTGTGTTCCATGCCCGTTCCCATCTTCCACGTCTTCGGTTCCATGCGTTTCATCGTTTCCGCTGTCTTCAGTTCCATGTGTTTCGCCATCGTTTCCGCTGTCTCCGGTTTCATGTGTTTCGCCGTCGTTTCCGCTGTCTCCGGTTTCATGCGTTTCGCCGTTCCCGTCATCTTCGTTTCCGTGTTCTTCCCCATCTGCGCCGGAATCCTGTTCGGAAGTATTTCCGCCATGTCCGCTGCTGTGTTCGTGTTCAATAATGCGGCAGTGGATTTCTGTCATGCTCATATCCCGGCATTCCTCTACCGTAACACTGTCATCATATTGTGACAGCTGCAGCCAGGCGGAATATTTTCCGACAGACAGGCCGTGTCCATGCGCCTGGGATACGACATCCAAATCTACGCTGACACTGCGGCTGCCATGCCCGATATGCCTGCAGCTTTTTTCCACGCCTTCCTTTAAAGCTTCTTCCCTGCTGCTGTCCGCAGCCACAGTAAGCACCAGCTCTTCATCCGCAGCCAGATATTTGCGCAAAATCCTGCTTTCCGCAATCAGATCAATGGCTGTGGTATATTTTTTTCCGCGCAGGGAAAGCCCCGCTAACAGTTCTTCTCCCTGCTTGTTATAGGCTGATACGGATATCACGCGGTCCAGGCGGTTCAGCGCAAGCTCTACAGACGGATTTACATCAATGCTTACATAAGAAACTGGTGCAAACAGCCAGGAATATCCCGCATAGCCCCCGGCGCCGCAAAGCAGAACGAACAGCATACAGGCTGCGGCCAGTATTCGGTAAATGGGCTGGTGCAGAAAAACAGGTGATTTTTTGCGCCGTTGTACAGCCAAAAATTCCCTGGCTGACTCCTTCAGATCGGAATCCGCTGTTACATATTCAAATGCATCCTGTATCTTATTCGCCAATTCCATCACCTCCCAGTTCCTTTTTCAGCATCCCCCGTCCCCTGGAAAGCAGGGAATACACCGTGTTTTCCTTTTTTCCGAGAATCCTGCCGATCTCAGCCGCTGTATATCCTTCAAAATAATGCAGGTATATAACATCTTTATACCGCTTCGGCAAAGACAATACTGCCTCCAAAACTTCCTGGTGGTCCTGCGGGATATCTGCTTCCAGTTCTTTTACTGCCTGCAGAGGAACCATATTCCGCCGGAAAAAACTTTTCAGGATATCTTTGCAGTCATTGATCGCTACGCGCAGCAGCCATGCCTTTTCATGCTCACTGCTCTGAAAAACCCCGTCATAGAGCATGTATTTTAAAAAGACGTTCTGGAACACATCTTCAGTATCCGCTTCGTTTTTCAGATGATAAAAACAGATGCGCCGTACCATGTCCGCGTATGTTTCGACCGCACGATTCACTTCTTCCTCACTCCGCATGGATCTCCTCCCCTGTTTTTCCTTTGTTTTTACACAGAGATATCCCGGTATAACCCCAGCACGGCATCAGGACTTCCTCCGTATAGGAAATAATAATCAATCTGCTTGCTTCCCTGCGTATACAGATAGGTTCCATACATCGGGATTGCGCAGCACATGGCAGTCTTTTCCGCTGCCGGCGCGATTCCGTATCCGTATCCCGAGACCAGCAGCGGCAGGCGCATTTTTTTACCGCCAAAGCTGATGTATCTTGCTTTTTGGTTTACACGCTCCAGCTCATCCGCAAGGATTCCTTTGACGAACAGCGGTTCGCTTTTTGCCCAGTCGAAATAAACCCAGTTTTCCGGTGCGTCGATGGCCTCTGCCTGCCTGGGCAGGGCGGCTTTTTCTGACAGAAGCTGCTTTCCTTGTTTGTCTGAAAACTGCACTGCGCCTGTTTTGTGGTCTGTGCGGATGCAAAGTCTGCCGGTGATGATTTCTGTCAGGTGTTTCCCTTCTTTGACTTTCCAAAAGCCCGGCGGCTGCGGGGTGCGGTCCCAGTAGCAAGGTGCAAAGCTGCTGCCGGTTTTTTGAAACTGGATGCGTATGATGGTGTCCTGCACTGGAGTAATGCGCAGAGTTCCATAGCTGCTGATGAGTTCGATATACGCGTTTGCTTTCTTTACCATCCGCACGGCATTGTCTATGCGGGCATGTCCTTTCGGACGCAGCAGGCTGCTGTCCGGGCATTCGCCGAAACGGTACGGTGATGTGTTTACCGAGGTTTTTTCCTGGTTCTTATTTTCAGATAGCCGACGGGCTGACAACAGTCCGGACAGCTTCTGTAAATTTTCGGACGGCTGGCGGGCTGACGGCACTCCGGACGGCTTCTGAAAATCTGTCTGTGCGCCGGTATCCTTGCCGGATCGCGGACGGCTGGCCGCTGGCTGCCGGCTGCCGGACGGCAAATCGTTACCTGCTGGCGGATAGTATTGGGCCGAGGAACGGTTAGCGGACTTTTGCACAATGATTGGTTTTGGGCCGAGGTAGCTGCGTGCGGTACGTTCTTTTTCGCCCTGCCGTGCTTTGAGCAGCTGCTGTTCCCTGGCTGTTGTTTCTTTTTTTGTGTAGCGCTGCGGTTCTTTCCGTATTTCGTTTTCCAGGGTTTTCATCCGTTTCCGGCTGGATACCGGTTTTGCGATCAGTTCTGTCAGATTGCCTTCATGAACGACGGCCAGTTCGTGCAGGGCGCGGGTTGCGGCTACGTACAGCAGCTTGACGCTGGCGTCCTGCGCAGGATAATGTGCGGCGCAGGGATTGTATAATAAGACGGCGTCAAATTCCAGTCCTTTTGTATATTCAACCGGAAGCGTCATAACGCCGCTGCCAAATTCGGCTGTCTTTAGGCTGCTGTCGGCTACCGGGATGTATGCGGCGAGATTTTGGCTGATGGTTTCCGCTTCTGCTTCGTCCCGGCAGATAACGGCGATGGTTTCGCGGCCTTCGTTTTGCCATTTTTGAATGATGGCTGCCATTTTCTGCAGCATGGCTTCTTTGCCGCTGCAGACAGCCATATTGACCGGGGAGCCATGGCGGCTGATCGGTTCGGCCGGATAAATTGGAAAGTTCCCGTGGCGCAGGATTCCGGCTGCAAATTCCGAAATCTCTACGGTATTGCGGTAGCTTTTTTTTAATAAGCCGAAATGGTCATATGTTCCGGTCAGAATCAGCTCTTGCAGTTCGCGCCAATCATTCAGCCCATAGCCAAAATGGATATTCTGGGATACATCACCCATAATCGTATACGTGCAGCCGCGCAGGCAGTATGCCAGCGCATGATAAGCCATCATGCCGAAATCCTGCGCCTCGTCAATAATCACATGCGACGCCTCGCGGATGCTGTCCGTCTCTTTGATGCGTTTGTAAAGATACGCAAGCGCTGCCAGGTCATACACATCAAAGGTATGCTCTGTAAACGGCACCGGTTTCCCCTTTTGCTGCTGGCCCTGCAAAAATTGTGTATACAGTTCAAAAACCGACCCCCGAAAAACATCTTTGCCAAAATGCCAGCGGTATTTTCGGTACAGCTCCTTTTTTTCCGCCGCCGGATAAGAAACATGTTTCCCGGACAGCTCCGTTTCCAGCCTGGACAGCAGGATTTCATTGAGCATGTTTATCCTGGCCTGCATGGAAGAAAAGCGCATCGTTTTCAGATAGCCGCTGATCTCATCACCGGACAGCAGCAGCTTGCCGTTTTGTGCAAGCCGGATATCCGTCCGCGGGACAGCTTCCTGTTCATACGCTTCGCAAAACTGCTCCAGATCGGCAAACCATGCGGCGTTTCCTTTGACGCAGGCGCTCTCCTGCGTTTGGTCCAGCGGGCGGATCTTATGCTGCAGCGGATCCCAGTCTTCATACAAAAGCCTCATAAACAGCTGCTCCATTGTCATCTGCCGGATCCCATATACATCCAGATCCGGCAACACGCTTGTAATATAATCCAGCAGAATCCGGTTGCTTCCAATAATATAAAAATCCTCCGGCCGGAACAGGTCTTCATAATTATAAAGAATATAAGAAATGCGGTGCATCGCCACCGTCGTCTTCCCGGAGCCTGCGACGCCCTGCACGATCAGGTTTGTCTTCGGGGACTGGCGGATAATCGCATTTTGTTCTTTTTGGATCGTGGCAATAATTTCCCCCAGCACCGCCTTTTTACTCTTCGCCAGATACTGCGTCAGCAGCTCGTCATTTGCCACCACATCCGAATCATAAAAATCTTTCAGCCTGTCGTGTTCGATCTCATACGTACGCTTGCGTTTCAGGTCGATTTCAAACCTGCCTTCGTTTTTTACCTGATAGGTACAAGGGCCGATCGTATTTTCATAATAGACCGACGCCACCGGCGCCCGCCAGTCAATGACAAGCGGTCTGGCATCACTGCCGGAAATACCGACGCGTCCGATATAATAAGACTCTTCCTCAGGCTGTTTTGGATCTTTAAAATCGATCCGCCCGAAATATGGCTTTTTCCTCGCCTTCTGACACCGCAGCAGGTCACGCCTGTTTTCCCGGATCTGGGAATGCGCGTTATGAAACAGCGCCAGCGCTTCCTTATCCTTGGTTCCATAGACCTCCATCAAATCGTCCAGCTCATCCGTCAGCTGTCGGATATACGCTTCCGTCCGTGTCAGGTTCTCCTGCGCCACCTTAAGAATCGCCGCCAGCTGCCGTTCTTCCTCCTCCCTGGTCAGCCCGGGAACCGGATGGGGCTGCTTTATTTTTGCCTGTTCAATTTCCTCTTTCATTCATTCCCTCAATGCATGACACACCAAGGCCCCTCCTTTCCGGATTCTATATCGCGGTTGCTTTGCTTGTCCATATTATAACGCTTCTGCAGCCGGCATTCAATATAGAAATCTGTAACCGTGCAGGTCACTTTTCTTACATTATAGTTCACACCTTATTCAAGCATTTGCTGCTTGGACAAGGACAAAGAATGTGGCCTGCCAAGCATCCAGCCCTTCGCCAAAGGCGAACTGTAACTTTCTTACAAAATTGTCAGAATTTTACATGTTTTTTGTTATCGTTTTGAAAGGTCAATCTGTTATGCTGTCTATATCAAGAACAAAGGAGTGAACCGTTTTGGAAGTATTACAAGTAAAAAACATCAGCAAGCAATACGGAACCAAAGAGCATGCCGTGCAGGCCTTAAAAGATGTCACATTCTCTGTTTCCAAGGGCGAATTTGTCGCGATTGTCGGTACGTCCGGTTCTGGGAAAAGTACGCTGCTGCATCTGATCGGCGGGCTGGATGTGCCGTCAAAAGGGGATATTTTTATACGGAGCCATCATACGGCAGGCTTAAACCGTAAGGAACTGACCATTTTTCGCCGCAGGAATATTGGTTTTGTATTTCAAAATTACAGCCTGATGCCGGTGCTGAATGTCTATGACAATGTGGCGCTGCCAGTGACCTTTGACAAGGGCAGGCATGTGGACCATAACTGGATTGAGGAATTGCTGAAAGAACTAGGCCTATGGGAAAAACGGAAAAGGTTCCCGCAGGAATTGTCCGGCGGCCAGCAGCAAAGGGTTGCTCTGATTATGACCAACGAACAGATGGAACAATATTTCGGAATTTCGGATTACCGGACCATTAGTATTTCCCTGCAGCAGTTCAAAGATGCGGATACCGTATCTGCCACACTCGGAAAGCTGACAGCTTCCCTTGGCAGCTGTGCGGTAAAGGACTATACCGGGCAGATCCGTATACAGAACCGCTATCTGTCCCAGAAGATGTTCTTTTATTATGGAATTGCAGCTATTCTGCTCGGTATCAGCCTGCTGCATATTATGAACAGTATGCAGTATCTGGTTCTTACAAGAAAACGGGAATTTGGCATATTACGGGCTATGGGGATTACAGATGCAGGTTTCCGCCGGCTGCTTGCGAAGGAAGGGCTGCGGTATGGGATCTATTCCGTGCTGGTTGTTTTAGGCGTTTATTTTGCTGTACAGAAGGTGCTGTATTATTTTATGATCCGTGTGTATCTGTATCTGCATCCTAAATGGTGTATTTCCTGGCAGGCGCTGGCTGGTGTGGCGGCAGCGGATGTGATTTTGTGCGTCGGGGTGGTGCTGGCTGCGGGGGAGACGGTTTTGCGTGAACAGATTATGGATGAAATTAGGGAGTAGCCCAAGGGATGTGGCTCACCGGACGGCTCTGCGGGCTGGGGAGCGGGAATGCGCCGGGAGATATTGATTGGCCGGTGAGCCACATTCCTTAGCCAATCAGGATCTATCGGGAAGCCAGTCCATTTTCCACCCTCACCCAGCGTTCGGTAACAAAAAAAGCAGCTCACAACCAGCTTTCTTCTATATTTTTCTTAAGCTCACCAAACATATCATAAAAATCCTCTTTTGTCTGCCTGATAATATCATACGCCACCGCCCGGTTATAAGAATGAGACACATTGTTCCTCGCCTGCAAAGCCGCAAGCCATAACGTCTCGTCCGCAATCATGGACGCCTGATACGCCGTTTTAATAATCCATCTTGGAGACCCGGTCGATGCGCCTTCGTAACCATGTATTTCTAAAATAGCTTTCATCATCTTCCACGCCTGTTCAAAACAGATTTCATACAATCCAACCAGTCCTGTGATAACTACATTGTTATACGGTTCCTGATAAGTATAAATGTCCTGCAGATTTCGGAATGCAGCGCAAAAATTCTCATATTTTTTCATATAACACTATCCCTTCCCGTGCAATAGAATCCCTTAATTCCTGCTGCACGCTTCCGTCCAGATCGACAACGTCATATTTCAGCAGCGTGAATGTCTCTTCATCTACATCCAACGCAAAGCGCACCCGGTCCCCGCCGCTGACAGCCAGGTCAATGTCGCTGACTCTGCTGTAATCCCCGCGGGCTCTGGAACCGAATAATATTACTTTTCCGATGCCATATTTTTCCGCTATTTGGCAGATCTGTTGTATGACAATCGGTCTGATCCCTGTTTCTTCTATATTTATTGCCAAGCACCTCTTTCTGAAAATCAAATCTGCAGGTCTGATTCCGGTCCACCGTTCTGAAGGAAGACAGAAAAAATACTCCCGGTTCCATATTCCGATTCTACCGTCAGATATCCTTTTTCCTGTTCCAAAATCAGCCGTGACAAGTACAGGCCGATGCCGGAGCCTTCGATTTCTGTTACTTCCCTGCTCCGGTAAAACCGCCGGAATATCTGCGGAAATTCCTCTCTGCGTATCCCGATGCCGTGGTCTGTAAACCGGATCTGTGTCACCAGCTCCATCGGGCAGACGCAAATTTCGATCTGGCTTTCCGGCGGAGAATATTTGACCGCATTTTCCAGTACATTGCCGAATACTTCCGCTGTCCATTTGCGGTCATGATAGAGCGGAAAATCTGTAAACGGTTCCATCCGGATACGGATCTTTTTTTGTTCCGCCTTTTCATAGACGGTATTGACTGCCAGCAGCAGTGTCTCTTTAATCGGAAGGGCAGCTGCTTCAAACTGCATCGCGCCTTGTTCCAGCATCACCATACGGAACAAAGAGCGTAGAATCCAGTCCATCTTGCCGACCTGGACCTTCATCTTTTGCAAAAATATCCGCCGCTGCTGTTCATCCAGCGGGCCCTCCAGCATCTCCTGGTACATCACTACATTGCTCAGCGGCGTCTTTAGCTGATGGGACATATTTGAGACCAGGCTTTTCACCTGCTCTTTTTCCTTTGTCGCCTGCCCGACCTCATACTCTAATTTTTTCTGGATGCGCAGCGCCTGATTGGCCAGTACAGAAATCTCCCCTTCTTTAAGGTCCGAAACCCCGACCGGCTGCCTGTCAAGGACGCGTTCTAGCATCTGATTCAGCTGCCGGAAGGTTTTTTGCCTTTTTCTGCGTTCCCAAAATGCCGGGAGCAGTCCTGCCAGCGCTCCTGCGAGAAATATAACTGCTTCCATTTTCCTTATACCTGTTTCCATATATAACCGATTCCATGCACCGTTTGAATATGCCGCGGATGGTTCGGATCGTTTTCGATTTTCAGCCGCAGCCTGCGGATATTGACCGGTACGGCATTTTCTTCCACAAAACGTCCCTGGCTGTCCCATACGTGTGAAAGAATCTGCTCCTTGGAAACGACTCTTCCGGCATTTTCCATCAGATAAGTCAGAACCTGATACTCAATTTTGCTGCAGGCAACCTCTCGGCCGTCCTTAAAAATCTGACAGCTGTTTTTATCAATCCGGATGCTGCCGGAAACAAGCTGCATCTGCGGCTTTGCCTTTTGGAGCAGCTTTTTCATCCTGGCTTTTAAGACAGCCAGTGAAAACGGTTTGGACATAAAATCATCCATCCCAAGCTCCAGTGCCTTCACTTCGTCCATTTCCGTATCCCTGGCTGTCAGCATCAGAATCGGCAGATCCCTGTCTTTTTTGATTTTCGTACAAAAGTCAAATCCGCTCCCGTCCGGCAGATTGCAGTCTAGCAGCATTAGGTCAAAGGCCTTTGCCTGAAAGCTGCGCCATGCCGCTTTTTGTGTACCGGCGGTTTCTACTTCATATCCTTCTGATTGCAGGGAAAAAGCAAGCCCCTCACGCAGGTCTGTATCATCTTCCACAATCAGGATTCCAATCTTTCGCGTCTGATCCATGTTCATTTGATACCCCGTTTTTAAAATTGTTCCGACAGAGGTTTTTTCTGTTTCTTACGTGTCATTTCCACAAGCCCAAGCTTTGTAATATCGACCAAAACCGCAGGCGCCGGATCCTGCCTGAGCAAGGCTTTCAGATGTGACATAAGCTGCGCATTCAGTGCATCATCATACAAATCAATAAAATCAACTACGATGATGCCGGATAAATTGCGCAGGCGCAGCTGAAAGGCGATTTCTTCAGCGGCTTCCAGATTGATTTTGAAATGGTTCTGCTGCTTGTCTTTTTTGGCTGTATTGCGGCCGCTGTTCACATCGATGACCGTCAGCGCTTCCGTTGGCTGGATCATCAGATTAGCGCCGGACTTTAACCATACCCGCGGCTTTAGGGCTGCTTCTATCTGGCCCGCGACCTGATAAAGCTTAGCCAGCGAAAGCAGCGGATCCTGGTAAAGGCGTATTTGATAAGTATCCGAAGCATCCTGGGACAGCTGTGCAAAGATCTTTGGGTCATCCGTAACTACTTCTTCCAGATTCGATTTCTCTGTGTCTGTCAGCATTTTCAGATAAAACGGCCGCTCTTTGCGAAGGCAGGAGTAAATCGTTCCGCAGGCAGCGTATGCCCGCACATGCTCATATTCCGCCTTTAACTGCAAAAGCTCTTGCAAAAGCGCCTGTTCATCCGCCTGTGCGGCATTTGTGCGCAGGATGATACCGAAATGATCGGTCAGATGCGGATCTTCCTCCAGCCGCTTTTGTATCCATGCCTGTAAGGCCCTGCGCTTCTCACCGGATATTTTCGAAGAAATCCCGGCCGTATGATTGACGCTGGTTAATACAAGGTATTCCCCGGAAAAGCTCAAATTCGTAGTAACAACTGCATCCTTCGATTTCATAGCTTCTTTGATAACCTGGACAACGAGCTCGTCCCCGGCTGCAATCGGCTTGCCGGAAATTTTTTTCGTAAAAATCGGCTGCCTGCAGTTTTCCAGCGGCAAATACCCCGTCATCCCTTTTTCAAATTCCACAAATGCGGCGTGCAGATTCACAACAACATTTTTTACCCGTGCAATATAGATATTGTTTAACATACTTTCTGCTTCATCCGGATGAATGGAAACTTCTATCATACGCGAGCCGTCATATAACGCACAGACCTGGTACAAAGCAGCGGCCTGACGATCCGGATGCTGCAATTGTTCCCGGGTGATCAATAGTTTTTTCATAGTTCTATACTCCACATGCATTCCGTTACTGAAAACTTATAAAAGTTTATAATAACTATATAAAACTTTAGGTTTCATTCCTTTTTCATCGTGCCTGCTCTGTTTATTATCGGTTTCCAATAGTTAGAAATGCGGAAAGTATGGAAACATCGGTTTCCAATAGTTATAATAGGCTGACAGGATCCCCGCTCTCCCGTCTGGCTGCGGGTTCTGCGGCTGAACGTCTTCGTCATGCCTGACCCCTGCCCCGATGACCATATCATCGATCGGAACAAGCAGGATCTGGCTGAGCCTGTATATATTATCCAGGCTTGGCAGCGATTTCCCGGAAAACCATGCATAAACAGACTGAAAGGTACCGAGGTACAGCTGCTCCTGGATCATTTTGACCGTCAGGCCACGCGCGGCGCAGATCTTTTTCATCTTTTGCCCGGTTTTTACAGCGTCGATACCTGCATGCTTTGGATATACGTAGGTAAGAGTCCATGTCCAGTTTGTCGGTCTCCACATCATTGTATCATTCCTTCCCAAATATCATTCAGAGGGCTGCGAAAGGGTAACAGTTCCATGGGTTATCTGAACTGTTACGCGAAAGGATCGCTGACCTGATTATAGCACATATGTTCTGCAAATACAATGATAGAAGAAAACTTTCTTTACTGCTGGATTGCATTCGGATAGATCCGTTCCATCCGTGCATCGTCAAAATAAAGATCCATCTGCCGCTCCCATCCGGCGGCTGCTTCCTGCCCGGCTGCACGCGTATCATAGCGGACCAGCGCAAGCACAGAAACACACAGGTCTGCAGCTAAAAAGACAGCCGCGCATGCCGTCAGTATCCATCCCGTCTTTTTTAAAATCACATCAATCAGCCGCGCCATCACCGGATACAGGCCCTTAATCCACATAACAGCCGCAATCCCCCAGAAGAAACAGTACAGCAGGTTAATCCTTCCGCCCAGGTTAAACGGCATGGCGCTGTAATCCCAAAACACTTTTCCAAACAAAATTTCGGTAAAAACGCTGCAGATATATTCATAGGCGCCGCCTAAAAATACGCCGGCCCAGAAAATCGACTGGTCTGATTTTTCCCGGTCCTTATAAAGCAGCGCCGTTGCCATTGCAATCGCAAGCCCCCAGACGACGCTGAACGGCCCCCAGACAAGGCTGCTGCGACTCATCCAGACACCTGCGGTCACCCGGCAAAAGATGGTTTCTGTCACATCTCCTAAAAACGCGCCGATCAAAAACAGCCAGAACAGCTGTACCAGGCTGCACGATTCCTCATCCGCCTGCGGCTCTCCTGCCTTTTCCAGCTGCATGGCCGGATAGGAACGCCCGATTCTGTTTTCGATATGCCAGCTGACACGCGCAGCGAACCGGTACGTCCACGCCTGCAGCCTGCGGTTCCATCCAAACAGGCGCGGCAGCTTTTCTTCCATATGATAAACAGACATCAGGGAACCGGACAGATCCAGCATCCCGACGGCCATAAGGCCCCACACTGCCGCCCGTCCAACGGCATCCGGCAGCAGCTCATAAACGCCAAGCAGCAGGCCGTTGCCGTAACGGACCGCCAAAAAGCCAAGCAGCCCCCACAGCAGCGAGTACTGCAGGCAGATGTAGCCGTCAAAGTTCCATTTTTTGCCGGAATAATCCCACCATTTTTTCCGCTTCATACGGGCCAGCAGCTTTCCCGCGAACCATTCCACAGCAGTCGCAATCGTCATGCTCCCCAAAAACAGGAAAAAAGGCTCTTGTTTTAATTCCTGCAGGAATACCACCAGCAGCACCGCGGTAAATCCATAAATAAAACAAAACGGCCCGGATACAAATCCGCGGTTCCTAAAGTCCTTTTCTTTTATGGTGGCAACCGCTGTTTCCGCCAGCCATGCCAAAAAGGACCAGGCAAAAAAGAGCATGGCTGTTATGTAAAAAGTATCACCCATCTGTCTGCCCACCTTTCGTTTCCATTTTCATTTCTATTGATCCATCCTCTGTCCGCCCCGTCAGTACTGATAACGCCTGCGGTATTTTCTAAACATAAAAGCTGACAATGCAAGCGCCATCAATTCCGCCGCAGGCGTCGCAAGCCAGATCCCGTTGACCCCCAGCAGCATCGGCAGCAGGATCATCGTAATCAGCATAAATACAAATGACCTTGAAAATGCCAGAATTGCAGAAACAGCTCCGTTCGATAACGCCGTAAACATCCCGCTGGCAAAAATATTAAATCCGATAAACAGCAGCGCCACCGTACAGATCCGGTTCCCCGTCACCGCCAGGCTGTAAACCGGATGACCCGGGCGGGCAAAGACCGATACCAGCGGGCGGGTAAGGAAAAACGATGCCGCGGCAGTCAGTGCCGAAATGCCCGCGATTACTTTCAGGCTGAGGGCAACAAGCTTTCTGAGCTTTTCTGCATTATGCTCCCCGTAATAAAAACTAAGCATCGGCGCAACACCATAAGAATACCCCGTATACAGGGAGCTTGCAAACATCAGCACATAAGTAATAATCGTAACCGCAGCAACACCGTCTTCCCCAACATAATGCAGCATCGTCCAGTTAAACATCATCGTCACAATCCCTGTCACAAGCGCTGTCGCCATCTCGGAACAGCCGTTTGCGGCTGCGCTTGCAAGTACACGGAACCGGCATACCGGCTTTTTAAAATGCAGCAGGCTTTTCTTGCTGCTAAATACAAAAAATCCTACAACCGCCGTAACAGAATACCCCAGCCCGGTCGCGACCGCAGCCCCGCTGATCCCCAGATCAAACACCGCAATCAAAACATAATCCAGCGCCATATTTAAGACGCCGCCAGCCACGGAGCAGGCCAGGGAAAGCGCGGCTTTTCCGCTTGCGATCATATACAAGGTAAAATTATTCATGAAAAGAATCGGAACCGTAAACAACAGGTAACGGCTCAGATATTCCATACAATACCCCGCTACATCCGCCGACAGGTTCATGCCTGTAAAAACCGGCTCTATCACCAGATACCCCATGCCGCACATCAGAAAACCGGCAGCCACATTCGCAAGAATCAGAAACGTAAAATCCTCCTTTGCCTCTTCGGTCTTATGCTCCCCCATTTTTCTCATAACCACAGCGCTCCCGCCGGTGGCAAGCATGGTCGAAACAGCGGTGACCAGCTGGATCACGGGGGCCGTAAGGTTGATTGCCGACAGCGCATCCGTTCCGATCAGGTTCGAGACAAACAAGCCGTCGACCATCGTATAAAAAGACATAAATACCGTCATGGCAATGGTCGGAACAGCGAATGCCAGAATATTTTTTAATGTTACAGGTTTTGCGTATGCATTTTGATTTTCCATAGATTTTCTCCTCTCATACCGTATTTGTTTCCTGTATCCTAGATTCTAAACGATACAGTAACTGTACGGTCAAGAGGAAAATAAAAAGAATATATGAAAACGTGGTTGTTTATGGCATTCGGTCCATCGCGCAGCGATTTTCAATGGCCGGATGCGTAACAGTTCCATGGGTTATCTGAACAGCTGCCAATCACGGAATCTCCGCCCCGGCCTGCAGCAGTGTCTTCCGCTCCCCATCCGCATCCGTAAAATACACATCCCTGCGGTGTATCTGCAGCGCATACGGATCATACTCCGCCCCCGCAAATCCGAAAAACGCCTCCAACACCAGCTCCGGCTTTACATTGTCCGTGCTTCCTGTACAAACATCCAGATAAAACGCCGGATTCTGAAAAAAACGTTCCTGCGGCTCCAAAACCCGGAAATCATACACCAGCGGCTTGATATCCATCACCTTTTCGCTTTTCTTCGTCTTCTTCGTCACCAGCACCTGCTGCGGCTTATGAAAAAACTCCTGCAGCAGCCCGTTTACCCTTGCGAAGTCCCGCATCGTTTCCGGCACATCGGCTTCCTGCTTAAACCAGACCTCATAATCCGCCGCGGATACGACAGCCATCGCCGCCTTTGCATGCTCCGCAAGCTGCACATACCCGGTGATTTCTATCCCTTGCGGCATAACGGCGTTTAAAGCAGCTGCTGCTTCCCGGGACGATTGGGACGTATGCACTTCCAGGTCCAGATATTCCCCGTCGCTCGTTAACCCGACGCCAAGCGGCGCGGCAAATGACATCATCTGGTGCGGGCTGAAGCCTTCGGAATAACAGATATCTATGCCGCTCATGCGGATTGCTTTCTGGAAAAAACGCATCAGATCCAGATGGCCGATAAATTTCATACTGCCATATTTACGGAATTTCATTCTGATTTTCATAGCAGACACCTCCTCCATACTGGTTCGCCCCGCATCCGGTACACTGCATCCGGCAATTCGGCGTTCCTTTCCCCTCTTTGGAACGCTTCCATTCCCGCAAAAGGTATTCCTTCGATACACCGTCATCTATAAAATCCCACGGAAACACTTCCTCTTCGCTCCGTTCCCGCAGTGTATAAAACTCCATATCTATGCCCGCTTTTTCAAAAGCACGCAGCCAGCGGCCATGGTCGTAGTATTCCGACCAGGAATCGAACAACGCCCCGTCTTCATACGCATACCGGATCGCCCTGGCAACCCGGCGGTCTCCGCGCGCAAACACGCCCTCCAGCACGGAAACATCCGTTTCATGCCAGTTATACTTGATACTTTTGCGGTTCAGCTGCGCCTTCACCGCATCGTTCACGACCTTCGCACGCCGCTTGTATTCCTCCTCGTCATACATCCGCGCCCATTGGAACGGCGTAAACGGTTTGGGGATAAAAAAGGACGTGCTGATTGTAATCTGGCATTTTCCGCTGCGCTGCTCTTTGGGAATCTCATAATACAAGACCGCGATTTGATTCGCCAGCTCTGCGATCGCCCTCATATCCTCATCGGTTTCCTGCGGCAGGCCGAGCATAAAATACAGCTTGACCTTCTGCCAGCCGCCTGCAAAGGCCAGCCCGGCGCCGTGCAGAATATCTTCCTGCGTCAGCCCCTTGTTGATAACATCCCGCATCCGCTGGGAACCCGCCTCAGGCGCAAAGGTCAGGCTGGATTTGCGGATATCCTGCACCTTGCCCATGACATCCAAGGAAAACGCGTCGATCCGAAGCGACGGCAGGGAAATATTCACACCCTTGCTTTTATAATGATCCATCAGATATGTGACAAGCTCTTCCAGTCCGCTATAGTCGCTGGAGCTTAACGACGTCAGCGAAATTTCATCATAGCCCGTACTGCGCAGCATTTCATCCGCATACCGTTTCAGCACTTCCACATCCTTTTCCCGCGTCGGACGGTAAATCTGCCCCGCCTGGCAGAACCTACAGCCGCGGATACAGCCCCGCATCAGCTCCAGCACCACGCGGTCCTGAGTAATTTTAAGAAACGGGACAACCGGTTTTGTCGGATAAATCGAATCAGAAAATTCCATTACCAGCTGTTTTTGCACCTTTTGCGGGACACCCGGCGTATTCGGCGCCATCTGCCGCACCGTCCCGTCCCCATGATAGGTAACGTCATATAAAAGCGGCACATAAATCCCCGGAACCGAAGCCGCCCGGATCAAAAATTCCCGTCTGGACCAGCCTTCCCGCTTTGCCTGCAGATACAGGTCAAACAGCGCGTCATAAGAAACCTCCCCTTCTCCGATATAAAACAGGTCAAAAAATGCCGCAACCGGTTCCGGATTGTAAGCACACGGTCCTCCTCCGATGACAAACGGCATTTCCTCCGTACGGTCCTCTGCCAGCAGCGGAAGCTGCGCCAGATCCAAAAGCTGCAAAATATTTGTATAGCACATCTCGTACTGCAGCGTGATTCCGATAAAATCAAATCCGCTGACCGGATCCTGGGATTCCAGTGCAAACAGCGGGATCTTTTGCTCTTTCATCATCCAGTGCAGATCCGGCCACGGAGAAAAAACACGCTCACAGTATACATCTTCCCTGCGGTTAAACATTTCATACAAGATTTTCATGCCAAGGTGCGACATGCCAATCTCATAGACATCAGGAAAACACATGGCAAAGCGGATTTTCACCTGACCCGGATCCTTCCTAACTGCATTTAACTCGCCGCCGATATACCGGGCGGGCTTTTCCACACTAAGCAGAATTTTGTCGCTTAGCGCTAATTTTCTTTCTTTTTTATCTGAATCATTGTGTGGATCATACAATGATTCAGGCGATTTTTTTTCTTGTAAATCCAACGTATTCTCCTCTCGGGCGTCTGTTTATTTAGGTACTTAGAAACAATTTTTTCGCAAAATGGCAAAATTTTGATTGCAGCAACAAAATTGACATTGTGTTGCGTTTTTTAGTGGCTATGCGGACGCCGGATGAGGGGGAAAGGGACTGGCTTGCGGCTCCTATTCCAGAATGTTAAGAATCCCTAGGTATTCTGCATTTA
>CANOET010000066.1 GCA_947564835.1 uncultured Eubacterium sp.
TCGCAGAATGCCAAGGGCTTCTAAACATTCCTCCAACGTCGCCGGAAGCCAGGCCATTTCCCCATCCCACGGCTGGTTTTCACAGGCATAACGTATCTACTACCTGCAAACATTTATGGGAGAGCTGGCGGTTGACAGTTATTAAAGGTCTTATGAATGAGCCAAAGTTGGCAGTTATTAAGGTCTTATGAATGAGCCAAAGTTGGCAGTTATTAAAGTCTTATGGATGAGTCAAAGTTGGCAGTTATTAAGATCTTATGGATGAGTCAAAGTTGGCAGTTGTTAAGATCTTATGGATGAGTCAAAGTTAGCAGTTATTAAGTTTTTATGGATGAGTCAAAGTATTGCGCAAAGGATACTATCTGATGATCTGTAATGCTTTCGAAGGTTAACAGATATCCTATCCTATATGCAAACGTGATACCTGACCTGGATCAGCCAGATCTTAGCAACTACGCTGCTGTATAACCACAGCGTCCACAATACTTTTCGTAAAGCCAGAGAAAGCCAGCCGGATGAGGGTGCGGGGGACTGGATTTCGGCGACGTTGGAGGAATGTTTAGAAGCCCTTAGTATTCTGCTCGATAACATAGGGGCGGAGCCCAGCGGCGCCTTTAGCTTCTGGCGTTTAGCCAGGGCGAACTAGGCGACGCGCCCGGACGGTGCCACTGTGTAAATGCAGAATACTTAGGGATTCTTAACATTCTGGAATAGGAGCCGAAATCCAGTCCCCCGCGCCCTCATCCGGCGTCCGGGCAACCAACAACGTCCAGCCAACCAACAGCATCCAGCCAACCAACAACAAAAAAGGAGACCACCCCATGACCCCAACCATCGCCCTAGGCATCCAGGATTTCCAAAAAATGCTGGAACATCACTACTTTTATATCGACAAATCCCTGCTAATCAAAGAATGGTGGGAAAGCGGTGATGACGTAACCCTGATCACCCGCCCGCGCAGGTTTGGAAAAACGCTGGCGCTCAGTATGCTGGAATATTTCTTTTCCATCCGCCACAAAAACAAAAAAGAACTATTTCACAACCTGCATATCTGGCAATACCCCGCATACCAAAAGCTTCAGGGCTCCTATCCGGTGATCAGCCTTTCCTTCGCCAGTGTAAAAGAAACAAACTATGCAAATGCCCGCGCGAAAATCTGCCAGCTGATTGCCAGTGAATATGCCAGAAGTACATTCCTGCTGGAAGGGAGCCTGCTTTCTGCGCAGGAAAAAGACACATTTCTTAGAAAAACGTATGATATGAACGATGTAGACGCGACCTTGTCTTTGAACCAGCTATGTGAATACTTGTGTCGCTATTATGGAAAGAAAGTGATCCTGCTGCTTGATGAATACGATACGCCGCTGCAGGAAGCGTATATACACGGATATTGGAAGGAATTGTCTGATTTTATCCGCAATTTATTTCATGCCACATGTAAAACAAATCCCTCTCTGGAACGTGCGATGATGACAGGGATTACGAGGATCAGCAAAGAATCGCTTTTTTCTGACCTGAATAATCTGGTCGTTGTGACAACGACCTCCAGGCCGTACGGCGATGCGTTTGGTTTTACTGAGCAGGAAGTCTTTACCGCGATGGATGTGCTTGGGCTGACGGAAAAAGAGGAGGTCAGACGCTGGTATGACGGCTTTATTTTCGGGGACTGCCGCGGTATATATAATCCCTGGTCGATTTTAAATTATTTCAGGGAAAAAAAGTTTGCCGCTTACTGGGTCCATACAAGTTCGAACAGTTTAGCTGGAAAACTGATCCGGGAGGGCAGCCCGCAGGTAAAGATGATTATGGAGGATCTGCTGCAGGGGAAGCTGTTTTCTACGCAGCTGGACGAACAGGTCGTTTTTGACCAGCTGGATGATCAGGCAAATGCGGTCTGGGGCTTGCTTTTGGCGAGCGGCTATCTGCGGGCGGAGCAGGTTATTTTTGACCGGGAAAGCGGAAAGACGACGTATGCGCTTGGCTTGACAAATCTGGAGGTACGTCTGATGTTTGGGCAGATGATCGAGGACTGGTTCCGTGCCTATACGCCAGCTTACAATGAATTTATCAAAGCGCTGCTGCTAAATGATACAGATGCGATGAATGAATATATGAACCGTGTATCTGAAGAAATCTTTAGCTGTTTTGACACCGGAAAACGCCCGTCTGGCAAAGCGGAGCCGGAACGTTTTTATCATGGCTTTGTGCTGGGGCTGATGGTGGAATTATCGGACAGATATGTGATTACTTCGAACCGGGAGAGCGGTTTTGGCAGATACGATATTATGCTGATGCCAAAAAAGAAGACGGAAGCTGCTTATCTCATTGAATTTAAAGTGCATCATCCGAAAACGGAGGATTCTCTTGCTGATACGGTACACCATGCGCTGGATCAGATCAAAAAGAAGGATTATCAGACAGAACTGCGCAAACAGGGAATCCCGCCGGAACATATTTTTTCGTACGGATTTGCTTTTGCGGGCAAACAGGTACTGATCGGATCATAGGAGGCGATATTATGCAAAAACCATTGATTATCCTGACCGGGCCAACCGCTGTCGGGAAAACGGATTTGTCGATACGGCTTGCAAAGCAAATCAACGGGGCAATTATTTCGGCGGATTCGATGCAGGTCTATCGATATATGGATATCGGCTCGGCTAAAATTCTCCCTGCGCAGATGCAGGGCGTGCCGCATTATTTAATTGATGAATTTTTTCCGGATGAGGAATTTAATGTCGTCCGGTTCCAGCAGTATGCCAAAAAATATATGCAGAAGATTTATGCGGACGGGCAGATTCCGATTCTTACGGGCGGTACGGGGTTTTATATCCAGGCGGTGTTATATGACATTGATTTTTCGGAACAGGAGGCGGACAGTGATTACCGCAGGGAGCTGGAAGCGCTTGCCCAAATACATGGCACGCAGTACCTGCATGGCCTGCTTGCAGAAGCCGACCCTCCGTCTGCGGCGGCGATCCATGCCAATAACCAAAAGCGGATCATCCGGGCGCTGGAATATTTCCGGTTGACAGGAGAGCGTATTTCTGAGCATAATAAGAGGGAGCGCCAAAAGCAGACGCCGTACCGTGCGGCCTATTTTGTGCTGAATGACGTCAGGGAGCGTCTTTATGAACGGATTGACCGCAGGGTGGACGCGATGATGGCGGACGGCCTTGCGGGGGAGGTGCAAAGGCTGCGGGAAATGGGCTATACGAAAGGGCTGGTTTCCATGCAGGGGCTTGGGTATAAGGAGCTGTTTGCATATTTTGACGGCGAATGCACGCTGGAAGAGGCGGTAACGCGGATCAAGCGGGATACGAGGCATTTTGCCAAACGTCAGCTTACGTGGTTTCGACGGGAAAAAGATGTTATTTGGGTGAATAAACAAATGTTTTCTTATGATAACGACAAAATTTTATCCTATATAAATGGTATATTACTGGAGAAAGGAATTGTGGACAGGCAATGAACAGCGGTTTTACAAATATTTACAGGCAGATGGGCATCTGCGACGAAGTGGCTTTTTTGGGGGAAACGGTCGCGGAGCGCTTAAAAGAGCGGTTTGCAAAGATCGATGAGACGGCCCAGATCAACCAGCTGAAGGTGATCCGCGCCATGCAAAAGCAAAAAGTAAGCGCCGCGTGCTTCCAGCAAAGCAGTGGCTATGGCTATGACGACTATGGGAGGGATACACTGGAGCGGGTCTATGCAGAGTGCTTCCATACGGAGGATGCGCTCGTGCGCCCGCAGATCACATGCGGGACCCATGCGCTGGCGCTGGCGTTATTGTCCAATTTAAGGCCGGGCGACGAGCTGCTGTCTGCATCCGGCAAGCCTTACGATACGCTGGAAGAGGTGATCGGCATCCGCCCGTCCGCCGGTTCGCTGGCGGAATACGGCATTACGTACCGGCAGGTGGATCTTTTGGCGGATGGAAATTTCGATTATGAAGGAATGAAAAACGCCATTTGCGACAACACTAAAATGGTAACGGTCCAGCGCTCCAAAGGCTATCAGGCCAGGCCGACGCTGTCCGCAGCCAGGATCGGGGAGCTGGTCGCGTTTGTGAAAAGCATCCGCCCGGATATCATCTGTATGGTGGACAACTGTTACGGAGAGTTTGTGGAATTGAACGAACCGTCTGATTACGGCGCAGACCTGACCGTCGGTTCGCTCATTAAAAATCCGGGCGGGGGCCTGGCGCCGATCGGCGGTTACCTCGTCGGTACGAAACGGTGCGTGGAGCAGGCGGCATACCGTCTGACCTCGCCAGGGCTGGGCAAGGAGGTCGGCGCTTCGCTGGGCGTGATCCAGTCGTTTTACCAGGGGCTGTTCCAGGCGCCTGTCGTAACGGCGGGGGCGCTCAAAGGGGCCATTTTTGCGGCCAATCTGTACGAACAGCTTGGATTTGCAGTGCTGCCAAACGGACAGGAGCCGCGGTATGATATTATCCAGGCAGTGACGCTCGGGTCGCGGGAACGGCTGCTTGCATTTTGCGAGGGCATCCAGGCGGCGGCCCCGGTGGACAGCTATGTAACGCCCGAGCCGTGGGATATGCCGGGCTATGACAGCAAGGTCATTATGGCGGCGGGGGCTTTTGTACAGGGCTCTTCGATTGAGCTGAGCGCGGACGGGCCGCTGCGGGAGCCGTATCACGTCTATTTTCAGGGCGGGCTGACCTGGTTTCATGCAAAATATGGAATTTTAATGTCTTTACAAAAACTTTATGAGCGAAATCTTGTTAAACTTGGATGAATATGTTAATATTAATAGAATTGTAACTTCCTTTTACAAGTCAGCCTGACAGAGAGAGTAGAAAGGAAGCATTATAAATGCAGAACCATTTAACAGTAAAAGAACTTCCGGATGAACAAAGGCCCTATGAAAAGTGCCTGTATTACGGGCCGGGCGCTTTGACGGATGCGGAGCTGTTAGCAGTCTTCATCCGCACAGGAACGAAAGGAAAGACGTCGATCGAGCTTGCAAAAGACTTTCTGGACGGCGGGAACCACAACCTGATGAACCTGTATGATTACAGTATACAGGCGATGATGGAGTTCCCGGGCATCGGAAAGGTCAAAGCGATCCAGTTAAAATGCATTGCGGAGATCTCCAAGCGGATTGCCAGGGCGGGGCGCGATTTTACCACCTGCCTGGATTCTCCGCAGGCCGTTGCCGATTTTTATATGGAACGGCTGCGGCACGAACCGCAGGAAAACTTTATTGTATGCATGCTGGATAGCAAATGCCGCTATCTGGGGGAGCGGACCTTGACGGTCGGAAGCGTCAGTGCTTCGCTCGTCTCGCCCAGGGATATTTTTATCCAGGCGCTGCAGGCGCAGGCCGTATCGATTATCCTTCTGCATAACCATCCGAGCGGCAGGCCGCAGCCGAGCCGTGCGGATGCCGAGGTCACAAACTGCATTGCCGCATGTGGGAAGATGCTTGAAATTGGGCTTTCGGACCATATCATTATCGGTGATCATAATTACTACAGTTTTAGAGAAAAGGGACTGCTTTGATCCCTGAATAGGAGACAAGAATGATGTCAGCAAATATTTACGGAGTGGATTTAGGCACTGCCAATTTAAAAATTTACTGTAAAGCCAGCGGGGCGATTTTAAATGAAAAAAATACGATCGCGATCATCAACAAGAATCAGATGTATTCCTATGGGAATGACGCGTATGCGATGTACGAAAAGGCGCCGGATCAGATTCAGGTTACGTTTCCGATTGTCAACGGTGTTATCGCAGATTATAACAACATGCAGACGATGCTGTTTGAATTTTTGGAGAAAAATGCCAAGGGCAAGATCCGCGGGGCGGAGTTTGTCGTAGCCGTGCCGACGGATATTACCGAAGTGGAGAAAAAGGCGTTTTCGGATATCTTTTTTAAGAGCAAGGCCAAGCCGCGCAGCGTCCTGTTATGCGAAAAGCCGATTGCGGACGCGGTCGGGCTGGGGCTGAACGTCAATGAGCCAACCGGCATTATGGTGGTGGATATCGGCGCGGATACGACGGAGATTTCCATTATTTCGCTGGGCGGCCTGGTCATCAGCCATCTGCTGCATTTCGGCGGCAACCGGCTGGATGAATCGATCATCAGCTTCATCCGCAAAAACTACAACCTGGTGATCGGGCGCAAGACGGCATGTTCGTTAAAAGAACAGTTAGGCTGCGCGCTTGAGGGCAGGGAGGATAAGATGGTGATTGTAGGCAGGGACGTGGTAAGCGGCCTCCCGATTGAGATGGAGATTACGTCTTCCATCGTCTATGAAGCGATCCGCGACCATCTGACGAATATCTGCACCAATATCAAGCTGATCCTGGAAAAGACACCGCCGGAGCTGGCAAAGGATATTATTTACGCGGGCATTTATATTACCGGGGGCGGCTCCAAGATCGAAAAGCTGGACGAGTTATTTAAGCAGATCACCAATATCAAGGTCAACTGCTGCGACAACCCTGAAGAAAGCGTTGCGCAGGGGTTAATCAAAATCGTATCGGACAACGATTACAAACACTTAGCCTACAGCTTAAAATCCAGCATTTATAAATAGGGGATGCAGGCATGAGAAGAAGAAGAAAAGCGCGCCGCCACATTCCGGCCAAATATATGCTGTGGTCTTTGTCCGTGCTGTGCGTGGCGGCAATGTTTGCCAGCTTTTTATTCGACGTGCAGTTTACGCCGTTAAATACAGCGGCCGGCTATGTCTTTATCCCGATGCAGAAAGGCATCAACGAAATCGGGACGTGGGTAAACGGCGTTGCGGACAACCTGGAAAAGCTGCGCGATGTAATGGCCAGAAATGAAGAGCTGCAGGCGCAGGTAGACGAGCTGACCACGGAGCTGAGCACGTATAAAATGGAGCAGTACGATATCGAAGATATGCGCAAGCTGCTTGACCTGGATGAACAGTATAAATACGAAAAGATCGGCGCCAGCATTATCGGCAAGGACGCCGGGAACTGGTTCGATACGTTTATTATCGATAAAGGGTCTGAGGACGGCCTGGAGGTCGATATGAACGTCATCGCCGGAAGCGGGCTGGTAGGCATTATTACGAACGTCGGCCCGAATTACGCAAATGTCCGTTCCATTATTGACGACCGCAACAGCGTCAGTGCCATGGTGCTGACGACCTCAGACAAATGCTTTGTCAACGGCGACCTGGAAATGATGAGTGAAAAACAGGTGATCGGATTTTCAGACCTGACCGACGAAGACGGAAAAGCGGCGGTCGGCGACCAGGTCGTCACATCCTATACGAGCAGCAAATATGTACCGGGACTTTTGATCGGCCAGATCAACGAGCTGAACACGGATCCGAATAATCTGACCAAATCCGGGACGATTACGCCGGCGGTCGATTTTGAACATATCAAAAACGTACTTGTGATTTTGGATAAAAAGCAGTCTGTGCAGTCCAAGGATAACTAGCGCTGGCGGGCAGCGCAGGAAAAGCCGTGCCGGGGGCATGGCGCAGGGTGAAGGAATGAGAAGAAAAATTACTGTATTTATCGTGATATTTGTCTGCTTTTTACTGCAGACGACACTGTTCCAGGCGCTGGCGTTCGCCTCGATCGCCCCGAACCTTCTGATTATTGTCGTATCGTCTTTCGGTTTTATGCGCGGACGCAAAGAAGGCATGTACATCGGATTTTTTACCGGGCTGATTTTTGACGCCTTTTACGGGACGATCTTTGGGTTTTACGCGCTGGTGTTTATGTACGCGGGATATTGCAACGGCATGTTCCATAAGTTTTTTTTCCCGGACGATATCAAGCTGCCGATGCTGTTGATCTCGGTCAGCGATA
Organism: uncultured Eubacterium sp.; assembly: GCA_947564835.1. Classification (GTDB taxonomy): domain Bacteria; phylum Bacillota; class Clostridia; order Lachnospirales; family Lachnospiraceae; genus Eubacterium_J. The sequence continues at coordinate 7,824 of CANOET010000066.1, forward strand.
TTGTCTATAATATAGCGGTCTATGTGTTAAAATTCATGTTCCGCGGGCAGTTCCATCTGGGCTACTACCTGCTGCATGTGATCATACCGGAGCTGGTCTATACCGTTTTGATTATGATCTTTTTATATCCGGCGCTTTTGGCAGTGAACCAGAAGCTGGAAGCTATCGAAAAAAGGAGTGGTATCAAGTTTGTATGAATATGATTCGGTCAAAGATTTTTTAAAAAGCTTTTTTAAATCCAGGCTGCTTGTGCTGGTCCTGATTATTATCCTGATGGGCGGCACGCTGCTGCACCGCCTATTTACGCTGCAGATCGTGAACGGAGAATCCTATCAGAGCAACTATACATTAAGGATCCGCAAAGAACGGGTCTTAAACGGTACGCGCGGCAATATTTTAGACTGCAACGGCAAGGTGCTTGCCTACAATGAGCTGACCTATAAGGTCACGCTTGAGGATAACGGCACCTACTCGAAAAGCTCGGAACGCAACGAGGCTTTAAACAGCATTATTGCAAGGGTGTTGGGCGTGCTGGAAGAAAACGGGGATGATTTTGTCAATGATTTTAATATCCGCCTGAAAAAAAACGGGCATTACGCATTCCAGGTCGAAGGCACGCGCCTGATGCGGTTCCGCGCGGATATTTATGGAAAAAAAAGGATTGAAGACCTGGGCTGGGACAAGGAGCTGAAGTATAATACGGCTGAAGCGACCGAAGAGCAGATCATTGATTACCTTTGCAGCGACCGCTACGGCATTACGGACGGCGGCTACTCCCCGGAAATGGCCTATAAGATTATGGTGATCCGCTATGCGCTGGCGCAGAACGGCTACCAGAAATATATCTCTACGACAATCGCCACAGACGTCAGCGATAAGACGATGGCTTATATTAAAGAAAACAAAGCCGATTTGCAAGGCGTGGACATTGAAGAGGACTATCTGCGCAAATACGATGACAGCCTGTATTTTGCTTCGATCATCGGCTACACCGGCAAGATCTCAACGGAAGAATACGAAGAGCTGTCCAAAGAAAATGACTCCTATGCGCTGACAGACGTGATCGGAAAGTCCGGCATCGAACAGGTTATGGATGTGAAGCTGCAGGGGAAAAAAGGGTCGGAAACGGTATTTGTGGACGTAATGGGCAAGGAGTTAGAGACAACCGACCACAAGGAGCCGTCCGCGGGCAATAATGTTTATCTGTCCATCGACGCGGACCTGCAAAAGGCCGTGTACCATTTGCTGGAACAGGAGCTGGCCGGCATTTTATATAAGACGATTGAAAATATCCGCGAATATGTCAATACGACCGGAAATGCATCGGATATTAAGATCCCGATTTATGACGTTTACTTTGCGCTGATTGATAACAATATTATCGATACTTCGCATTTTACCCATAAAAAGGCAAGCACAACGGAACGCACGGTAGACGCCATCTATCAGGGGCATTTTGAATCCGTGATCGAACGGATCAAAGAGCAGTGCGGCTCCCAGGCGCCGGAGGCATACCAGGCAGCGCCGGAAGAATACCAGACGTATTACAGCTATATCATCCAGATGCTGCAGGAAAACCATGTCCTGCAGACGGACCAGATCGATAAGACAGATGAGACGTACCTTGCCTGGACCAAAGAAGAAACGATCAGCTTAAAGGAATACCTGACCTACTGTGTCAATATGGGCTGGATTGATTATAATGTATTCCAGACCGAAGAAGAATATTCCGATTCTTCTGAGATTTACGCGGATCTGATTGCATATATCACAGCAGAACTGAAAAAGAACGAAGGGTTCCAGAAAAAAATCTACCAGTACCTGATCAAGCAGGACATGGTGACCGGTACGCAGCTGTGCCTGATCCTGTATGACCAGAAGCTGATTAAAAAGGACGACGAGAAACGGGCGCAGCTGGAAAACGGCGCGATTTCCGCATATGCCTTTTTAAAAGAACGGATCCAGAACCTGGATATTACACCGGGGCAGCTGGCGCTGGATCCATGCACGGCTTCGTGCGTCATTACGGACGTCAATACCGGGGAGCTCAAAGCGCTTGTCTCTTATCCGGGCTATGACAATAACTTGCTGGCCAATACCGTAGACGCGGATTATTTTGCCAAGCTGCAGTCGGATAATGCAAGGCCGCTTTACAACCATGCGACACAGGAGCGGACAGCGCCGGGCTCTACGTTTAAGATGGTAACAGCGACCGCCGGCCTGACCGAAGGCGTGATTACACCTTCGACCAAGATCAATAACCTCGGCAAATTTGAGCTGGTTGACAATGAGCCAAGGTGCTGGGCGTACCCGTCCCGCCATGGCTGGATGGATGTTACAAACGCGATCCGCGTATCCTGCAACTACTTTTTCTATCAGGTAGGCTATGACTTAAGCCTGGTCGGAAATACGTACAGCGACCCGACCGGTATCCGCAAAATCACGGATTATGCAACGGCTTACGGCCTTGCGGACACGACCGGTATTGAGATCCCGGAAAACAAGCCGGAAATTGCTAACCAGTTCCCGGTTATGGCGGCAATCGGGCAGAGCAACCACAACTTTGCGACGGTGCAGTTAGCGCGCTATGTTACCGCGGTCGCGAACAAAGGAACGGTGTACAACTATACGCTGTTAAAACAGGTTACGGACAACAAGGGCAAAGTGCTGAAAAAATACAAGCCTTCGGTAAAAAATCAAATGGACAACATCGAGGAAAGCACCTGGAAAGCCATCCAGAACGGCAACCGCCTCGTGGTAGCAAATACAGCGGAATTTAAAGACTTCCCGATCGTAGCCGCCGGAAAGACCGGAACGGCCCAGCAGGTACCTACCAGGGGCAACCACGCGCTGTTTGTCGGCTACGCACCGTTTAAAAAGCCTGAAATCTCTATTGTGACCAGAATTGCTTACGGTTATACGTCCCACAATGCCGCGGATGTATCCGCCCAGGTTTTAAAATATTATTTTAACCTGGAAGACAAAAAAGAGCTGCTGAATGGGAAAGCAACAAATGTCAGCAATACAACAAACGGATTTACCGATTAGCAGGAAAGGAGGATGTGGGTTTGACACAGGCAGTCGTTATCAAAAGCAAATCATATGGGATTCATCTTGTACTGAACCCGGATGTTACCTTTCAGGAGCTGTTGGAAGCAGTGATTGAAAAATTCGCGGATTCCGGCGCATTTTTTAAAAATGCCAATATCGGAATCTCGTTTGAAGGCTATGCGCTGACACCGGAACAGCAATACGAACTGATCGCCGTGATCGAAGCGCATACAAGCATTAATATTATCTGTATTATGGACCATGAACAGGAGCAGGTGCAGGAAGCCTGCCTGCTGCAGCAGACCGAAGCGCTGATCCGCGAAAGGGTCACAAACCATGCCCTGTTCCGCTACGGTTCGCTCAAGCCCGGGGAAGACTTGCAGGTAGACGCGGGCCTTGTCATTATCGGAAACGTCCCAAAAGGCGCAAAGGTTACGGCGGCGGGCAGCCTGATCGTATTCGGCGCGCTGGACGGGTTTGCGCATGCAGGCTCCTACGGGGACTGCACTGCGTACATAGCAGCGTTATCGATCGATACCGGGCAGCTCCAGATCGGGCGCATCCTGTATATTCCGCCGGAAAACAGCGGAAAGAAAAAAGGCGGGCTTTTCCGCAAAAAAAACACAGATACCTTTTCACCGCAGATAGCGCGTGTCCGGGACGGGCATGTCATAATGGAGCCTTGTACAAAAGATTTATTGTAATTGTTATGATTCATAAATCAGGAGGATTCTTATTATGTGTGAAGTAATTGTAATTACATCAGGAAAAGGCGGCGTCGGCAAGACAACGACTACGGCAAATGTCGGATGTGCGCTTGCGATGCTCGGAAAGAAAGTCGTACTGATCGATACCGATATCGGCCTGCGTAACTTAGACGTCGTAATGGGCCTGGAAAACCGTATCGTATATAATCTGGTCGACGTCATCAAAGGCAGCTGCCGTCTCAAGCAGGCGCTGATCAAGGACAAGCGCCACCCAACCCTTTTTCTGATTCCTTCCGCACAGACTTGTGATAAAACCGCGGTCACGCCGCAGCAGATGAAAAAGCTGACGGATGAACTGCGGGAGGATTTTGATTACATACTTCTGGATTGCCCTGCCGGGATCGAACAAGGATTTCAAAACGCAATCGCCGGGGCAGACCGCGCCATTGTCGTAACGACGCCGGAGGTATCTGCCATCCGTGACGCGGACCGCATTATCGGGCTGCTGAAAAATGCGCAGATGCGCAAAATCGAGCTGTTAATCAACCGGGTGCGTATGGATATGGTACGCCGCGGGGATATGATGTCATTAAAAGACGTCTGTGAGATTCTGCCGATCCCTTTGATCGGCGCCGTACCGGATGATGAAAATATCGTGATCTCCACGAATCAGGGCGAACCCCTGTCCGGGTTAGATTCCATGTCCGGGCAGGCATACCACAATATCTGCCGCCGGATTGACGGGGAACAGGTGCCGGTCATGGATCTGAACCAGAAAAAAGTATGGTTCCAGCGTTTCCGCGGCTTGACAAAACGTGTATAGGAGGCGGCGCTATGAGATTTTTACGATTTATTTTCCGCAGAAATTCGAAGGACGTGGCGATGGACCGCTTAAAGCTTCTGCTGATCTCGGACCGGACGGACTGTTCCGCGGATATGCTGGAAATGATTAAAAACGATATTATACAAGTGATTTCCAAATATATGGAGATCGATACTGAAGGGCTGGATATCCAGATTACGCGGACAACCTCGCCGACACATAACGGCAGCGTGCCTGCGCTGTATGCGAATATCCCGATCCTGTGCGTGAAGCACCAGCCGGAATATCAGCAGTAAATGGATCACAGACAGTTCTCAAAAAGAGAAAAAGCAGTAAATGAATCGCAGACGATTCACAAAAAGAGAACAAATGGATGCCGGCTTTCAGGCAGGCCATTCAAAGTTTTTACATAAAGGGCTGCCAGCATTTACAGACAGTCCAAAATGAGAAAGCCTGGAGATGATTAGATGTTTAAAATGTATTCTTTCCGGAATTACCGGATACGGCTGTGCCTGTATGTGATTGCAATCACAGTCATCGGGATCCTGGTCGTAGGAAGCGCCAGAAATTCCCTGCAGGACCGGCAGATCCTGGGGATGGGGCTGGGCATCGGGTGTATGCTTGTGCTGTCCCTGTTCGATTATTCCTTCCTGTTAAAGCTCGTATGGCCGATGTATTTTGCCAATATCGGGCTGCTGGTCGCAGTCATCCTAAAGGGGACAAGCTCCCACGGGCAGAGCCGGTGGCTGGAAATCGGCTCGCTGCAGTTCCAGCCGTCGGAATTATCCAAAATTGTAGTGATCCTGTTTTTTTCCGCATTTTTTATGCGGTACCAGGAACAGATCAACACGTTCCGCGCATTGGCTGTCTCAGCCGTGCTTGCCGCAGTTCCTCTGGGGCTGGTGCTGCAGTCAGATTTATCGACAACTATAGTAACTACATTAATTTTTATTACCCTCTTGTTTGTTGCCGGAATAAGTTATAAAATAATTGGAGGGGCGGCTGCAGTCATACTCCCGGCATTTCTCGTGGTCTTATATCTGATTATGCAGCCGGATCAGGAAATCATCAAAGGCTACCAGCTGCGCAGGATCCTCGCCTGGCGTTATCCGCAGAAATACCCGGACGACGCTTACCAGCAGCAGAACTCGATTATGGCAATCGGTTCCGGGCAGCTATGGGGCAAAGGGCTGAATAACGACAACTTTGACTCCGTAAAAAACGGCAATTTCATTTCAGAACCGCATACCGATTTTATCTTTTCCGTTGCAGGGGAAGAGCTGGGGTTTGTCGGCGCTGCCGCGATCATCATACTGCTGATGCTGATCGCGCTGGAATGTGTATTTATCGGCAGAAAAGCAAAAGACCTGGCCGGGAGGCTGATCTGCTGCGGGATGGCAGCGCTGGTCGGTTTCCAGAGTTTTGTCAACATTTCGGTAACCACCGGGCTTTTGCCAAATACCGGGCTGACGCTTCCGTTTGTCAGCTACGGCCTGACATCGCTGGTAACTTTGTATATAGGAATAGGTATTGTACTGAATGTGGGCTTGCAACCGAAAAAATACTAAGTGGGGGTGATATACAAAATGAATATCGGATTGATCGCACACGACTCAAAGAAAAAACTCATGCAGAATTTTTGTATTGCGTACCGGGGAATTTTGTGTAAAAACGCACTGTTTGCAACAGGCACGACCGGGCGGCTGATCGAAGAGGTAGCCAACCTTTCGATCCACAAATATCTGGCCGGGCATCTGGGGGGCGCACAGCAGTTAAGCGCACAGATCGAGCAGAACGACATTGACCTTGTCATCTTCCTGCGCGACCCGATGACACCGAAATCACACGAGCCGGATGTCAACAACGTCGTAAAGCTTTGCGACACCTACAACATTCCGCTGGCGACCAACCTTGCCACAGCGGAGCTATTGATCAAATCATTAGACAGAGGGGATCTTGAGTGGCGTGAAATGTACAGATAAACAAAGGAAACTGCGCTTTGCGGCCCTTGCCGCGGCAGGCATCCTGCTATTTAGCGGCTGCGGCGCCAAAACCTATGAACTGGAGCATCCTTACGATGTATACGGGACCTCCATCCATTACGAGCAGCCGCTGGCGTTCGATGAAAGCCTGGTTTCAGCGCAAAGGCCGTCCCTTGCAGGAAGCATTCCTTTTTTCGCACAGGAGCTGTGCATCAGCGAAAACGAAACGACCGCATCCGCCACCCTGGATGCATCCGCAGCCGAAGCTGCCGGCGTCTTTCATCTGGATGAAAAAACAGTTCCATACGCAAAAAATATTTATGAAAAATTATATCCGGCCAGTACGACCAAAATACTTACCGCATACGTCGCGCTCAAACACGCAGATCTGACCGATACGGTTACGGTAAGCGAACAGGCCGCAAACCAGGCAGGGGATTCCTCTGTCTGCGGCCTGCACGCAGGAGACAGGCTGACACTCCGCCAGCTTCTTTACGGGCTGCTGCTGGAAAGTGGCAACGATGCGGCCGACGCGATCGCACAGCATGTCTCAGGCAGCGCAGAAAGCTTTGCGGCGCTTATGAATGAAGAAGCCGCCGCACTGGGCGCGACACATTCTCATTTTACCAATCCGCACGGACTTCATGACGAAGAGCATTATACATGCGTCTATGATCTATATCTGCTGCTCAATGCAGCGCTTCAATACGAAGAATTTGAAACGATCACACATACAGCAAAATATACCGCCTCTTATCAGGATGCCGCCGGGGCTTCGGTAACACAGGAGTGGGAAACGACGGACAAGTTTTTAAACGGGGAAGTGCAGGCGCCGGAGGGCGTTACTGTGCTCGGAGGAAAAACGGGGACGACGAATGCGGCTGGGTATTGTTTGGCGCTTTATAGTAAGAATGCGCAGGGGGAGCGGGTGATTTCGATTGTGATGAAGGCGGATAGCGGGGAGAAGCTTTATCAGCTGATGGGGGAGATGGTGAAGATGTGAGTTTTGCTGGGAGGATGCTGGGGATGGCTGGGCGGACGCTGGATGAGGGGGCAATGGACTGACTTCCTGCTCCTATTCCAGAATGTTAAGAATCCCTAGGCATTCTGCATTTATACAGTGGCACCGTCCGGTCGCGGCACCTAGTTCGCCCTGGCTAAACGCCAGAAGCTAAAGGTGCCGCTGGGCTCCGCCCCTACTTTATCGAGCAGAATGCCAAGGGCTTCTAAACATTCTTCCAACGTCGCTGGAAGTCAGTCCATTGCCCCCTCATCCAGCTGGTTTTCACAGGCTTTACGTAGCATACAGTGTACGGAGTGGCGGACAGCAGGCGGTTTTCAAGGGCTTTATGTAAAAAGCAATGAACAATGGCAAAACAGTAGGTAATTCTCTCAAAGGTTTTATGCAAAATACAGAGTATGTGATGGCAGAGCAGCAGGTGTTTTCACAAAATACGCTCTAACTGCTATCTGTATGGAGCCAATTGACGTAAAGCCAGTGAAAACCAGCCGGATGAGGGGGAAAGGGCCTGGCTTGCGGCGACGTTGGAGGAATGTTTAGAAGCCCTTGGCATTCTGCTCGATAAAGTAGGGGCGGAGCCCAGCGGCGCCTTTAGCTTCTGGCGTTTAGCCAGG
>CANOET010000067.1 GCA_947564835.1 uncultured Eubacterium sp.
AGTTAGCGATTAGTTCACCGCAGCGTTGCCCCAGTCCGCCCAGGGTGTATCTCCCAGCCAAGTCCCGGCCCGCCGTCCGCAGAGTCGTCCGGGTTGCCAACAAACATCCGCCCGCAACCTATTTCCCCTTCTTACTCTCCGCAACAGCCGCCGAATCTTCCGGTTTTTCAACAACTGAAATCGCTGCACGCTGCATCGGAATCCGGCAGTTCTTATTGCTTCCAAATTCCACAATTACCGTATCGTCGGAAATATCAATGATGGTTCCATAAAAACCGCTCGTTGTCAGCACCGTATCGCCCACCTCCAGCGCTGCAAGCATGGCATTCTTTTTCTTTTGTTCTTTCTGCTGCGGACGGAGCATGAAAAAGTACATAAATGCAACCAGGATGACCAACGATAGGATCATGCTGGCAAAACCGCCTGCGCCTGCCGCGGCATCTGCGGTCGCCAGAATACGTGATGTGATCATTTTTTCCTCCTAAAAATATCAAAATTTGTGCTTGTAAATACACATAAATAGTATTGTACACAAAGACAAGGGATTGGGCAACCTATTTTAGAAAAATTTTAGTGAATCACAGTTTTTTTGTAACCGTTCAGATAATGTGTAGCATTTTGACCATCCTGATACCATACACGGGGATAGTGGCCTTTTTAACAATCAGAAAAATGCCCTAACAATGGGATATGCAACGGAAATTTGTTGTTTGTGTTTGTAATTGGACACACCACAGCAAATTTCGTTTTTATAAAAAACTGTTCATTACTAATAACTATGCCTGGCCGCATCATCCTTCCCGAAGCCCTTCCAGCTTCCGTCCTTTATACGCCGCGAACGTCCCCTGATCCAGCGCATCGCGGATTTCTGTCATCATCGTATTATAAAAATACAGATTATGAAGCACGCACAGCCTCATCCCCAGCATTTCCTTTGCCTTTAGCAGATGCCGGATATATGCACGGCTGTAGCTGCGACATGCCGGACACTGGCAGCCTTCTTCGATGGGGCGCATATCTGTTTCGTACTGTTTGTTATATAGGTTCCGCTTTCCATGGTTCGTATAGACATGGCCGTGCCTGCCGTTTCTGGTCGGATAAACGCAGTCAAAAAAATCTACGCCGCGTGCCACCCCTTCCAGAATATTTTCCGGCGTGCCGACCCCCATCAGATACGTCGGCTTGTTTACGGGCAGATGCGGTATGGTTACATCCAGGATATGGTACATTTCCTCATGTGTCTCACCGACTGCCAGCCCGCCCAGCGCATAGCCGTCCAGTTCCATTTCTGCAATCCGCTTGGCATGGTCCGTACGGATATCGTCAAAAACCGCACCCTGGTTGATACCGAACAGCAGCTGGTGCGGATTGATCGTATCTTCCAGGCCATTCAACCGTTTCATCTCGTCCTGGCAGCGTTTCAGCCAGCGTGTGGTGCGGTCTACGGAATTTTGGACATAAGTGCGGTCCGCACGGCTGGACGGGCATTCGTCAAACGCCATAGCGATCGTGGATGCAAGGTTGGACTGAATCTGCATACTTTGCTCCGGCCCCATAAAGATCCTTCTGCCGTCTACATGGGATTGAAAATAAACACCTTCTTCTTTAATTTTACGCAGGCTGGCAAGGGAGAAGACCTGGAATCCGCCGGAATCGGTCAGAATCGGCTTGTCCCATGCCATAAAGCGGTGCAGCCCGCCCATTTTTTTGATCAGCAGATCTCCCGGGCGGACATGCAGGTGATAGGTGTTGGACAGTTCGACCTGAGTTCCGATACCCAGTAAGTCATCTGTGGACACTGCGCCTTTAATGGCGGCGCATGTCCCTACATTCATAAAAACTGGGGTCTGGATATCTCCGTGAACGGTATGAAAAATTCCGCGTTTTGCCCGGCCTTCCTGTTTTAATAATTCATACATATCTTTGTTTCCTTTTTGCTACTGATTTTTATTTACGATCCTTGTCTCGTAGGTCCCGGTTTCAATATGGATAAAGCGTACAAATAAGGACACTTTATTCTCTTCATTCAGGCTTGCCCATACGAGGTCAGTAAATGCGTCAATATCTCCAGCAATACCAACGCGCGCTGGTTCCCCCTCAAAGCTTGGGAGCGGATCGCCGTCGGATTGATATGTATGGATAAAATGCCCTTCTCCAGCCAGCGGATGTTCGTATGCAAAGGTCTGGCGGCAGCAGGAATCCGGATTGCCGTGTTCGCTTTTTAAAATAGACATGGCATAATTGTAAGTGCCTTTTTCCAAATGCATGATACCGGAAATACGCGGCGTGTAATTTGGCGCGTCCGGCTCGAACGTCCTTGTACGCAGCGCCTGTTCAAACGTAAGCTGCTTGTCCATCAGGTTATAGATCGTATCGGTCTGATCTCCGTTCGTTACAATGGTCTTGTTGCCAAGAACCCGCACCGGCGCATAGATCACCAGGCTTGGATCGCTTAGTTTCGCCGGATCGAATGCTTTCGTGCGGATGCCTGCCCCATCCTGTACAAAGATGCGGTTGCGGCTGTTGACACTGCGTCCCATGATAAAATAGGCAGTTACGGCATATGCGCTGTCCGGGGACAGGCCGATAACAATTCCTCTGCCTGGATATGGGTTGCTTTTTAAAATCTGTTCCAAAGATGCGGTTTCCATACGGATTTTCCTCCTGTTTTTCTGCTTTTGTCAGTGTTATTGCGATTCTTAAATCTTTGTTTATGAAAATAGAAAAATGTTGCTGAATCAAAGATTTTCTTTGAGAAATTGCATCAGCAACTGAAACTCGGTTACTTTTTGATATTGCTGCTCATATTTTCGATGAAAAATCTCATCCTTGATCGTAAATCTGACAGGGCGGTCTGGCTTTAGTACCGAAGAAACAGCTCCAAACTGCACTTTATCTGCATAAAATTCCTGAATATCTATATCCTTTGCCCAATGCTTTTTCCGAAGATCCGAATACTGATCCTGCATGATTTCCCTTCTGTATGCAAGCGCATCTTCGCACAGGAACGGATATGTAATACTGGCACAGTCCAACAGCAGCTTTTCAACCGCACCATTTCCATGTTCCGGAAAAAGATGCAGTTTGCAAGAAATTGTGTGATCATTTACATTTAGGGCATCATTTTCGTACAATACATCATTTTCCAGAAACGCTTTCCTAAAAATTTCTATCATCTCTTCCTTGGATTTCAGATCTGTATCACAAAAAATCAGAAAACCTCCAAACCCGGCATAAAGATCTTCTTTTTCCAATACTTCTATCAGACCTGCAATCTTTTTTGGTATATTGCTATAACCATTTGCCTGTTTTACCGCTACACTTACCTGATCGTTATGATAAAAAGTAGGACTGTCTTGCCTGTTCAGACCGCCGTTCACGTTAGGATACTTCCCGACCATCTGTCTGAAAATTTCCGGAAGATCTTTTAAATTATGATAAGGTAAAAAATCCAGAAATTTTTCCAGCAAAACCTCAAGCAAAGAACAATCCGTAACTCCTTCTGATACTAATATCAAATATTTCTCTTTACTCATCGTACATCAAATCCAATCTCGTTCCGCAAGTTGGTCAATTTACTGCCTCCGTATCTTCGCGCTCTTGTTTGCTGTTCCTGATTTTTGATATGGTAGACCGCAAGATCTGCAAGTGAGTCTTTGCAGTCATCCAGAATAATGTCGATCGCTTCCAGACTATGTGTGGTAAGAAAAAGCTGGACATTCCTTTTTTTACACACTTCCAGCAATCTGCTTATAAATTCTGTCAATGCCCGGTTGTGTATCCCTGCTTCGATCTCGTCTATCAGCAGCATACCGTCTTTGGATAATAAGGCAGAAGTTGCAATATAAAACGCTTTGTACATACCATTGCCATAATCGGATAATGTTAATGGCTGTTTTTGCCCTGTTTTAAATAGTTTAATAGTTCTATTTTTTCCGATCACTTCAAAATTTATAATATCTTTATCAAAAATCTTTAAGATCTCGATCAGCTCTCCCCGCAAATTCTGATCCAAAAGCTCGTCAACATCTTTTAGTAAACGCTCCGAACGATCAAATCTTGAAAACGATATAAATTTGCATGGCACATTTATGTGTTTCAATTTATTGCTGATAGGATTTCCAACAGAAATCTGATAATTTTCTTTTTTTTCTTCAAATCGGATGAAAATCTCATCCTTATCCTGATGGTCTGATTCATCTTCGTAGGAATAATGAAATTGCAGTTCAAAAGATTCAGCTATATTTGAAGCGTCGTCACTGCGTATCATCCGGCTTTTTTCATAAGTAATATGTGTGTGAAGTTCTTGTTGATCTTCCTTTAATTTTAAGCAAACGACAGGTTCTTTGTCGATCGAAAACAATGATTCAAAATACTCTGAAGAAAATTTTTGATATCTCGAAATGAAGGTATCTATAAATAAATCCACATCCTCATATAATCTGGAAAAAATAACCGCTTCCAAAATGGATGTTTTTCCACAGTTATTAGGTCCAACAAATATATTGACATTTGCCAGATCCTTTATTTCCAAATCTTCAATTCCGCGATAACGGCCAATTGTAAAATCTCTGACCATAGTTTCACCTCCACTTCTCCTTTTTCCTATTAGGCTCTTAGAAACGATTTTTTGCGCAAAACGGCAAAATTTTGATGCCGGGCAGCAGGATTGACATTGCGCTGCATTTTTGGGTTTACCGAAAGATTATGGTTAGCCATGGGATGTGGCTCACCGGACGACTCTGCGGGCTGGGAACCAGGGAGTCTGATTATAGCAGGTTTTACAATACCTGAATGATCAGTTTCATGTAAAGCGGGTGAAAACCAGCCGGATGAGGGGGAAAGGGCCTGGCTTCCGGCGACGTTGGAAGAATGTTTAGAAGCCCTACGCATCACAATGTCAAAAGTGTTTCTTTTCTGGTTCATCCAGGTTAGGATATATAATAGTATATACACTGTCAATGACTTTATACGATTCATACAAGACCGGTAAATGCATCGATATCTCCTGTTATGCCAACGCGTACTTCACTTTACACCTGCAACATATTTCTCTAAAACCCCAGCCCGGTTTTTCCACTGATGGCATTCCACAGCCACCCTTTTTCCGCGGCATGCAATCCCGAATAACCGCTGCGGATCTGACAGCAGCTCCGTTACCTGCTGCGGCAGCGCCTCTAATTGCGACAGCCCATAATAGATAATCGTATCCATATCCGTAAACTGCTCCCGCAAATACCGGCTGTCATCCGTGAATGCTGCCGCACCGCAAAGCATGGATGTAAAAATGCGGTCATGTGCGCCGTCCTTAAACCAGGGCATCGTATTCAGCGACAATTTTGCCTGCGCCGTCGCCTGTACACATTCTGCGGACGTAACCATGCGCCCGGTGACAATCAGATTTTCTGGATGCCTGCATGAAATCTGCTCCCAGTCCTTGCCAAAGAGATGTACCTTGATACCGCCGTCTGCCAGCGCCTGTATGGTTTTTTCCCGGAACCGGGTGCGCACCCATAAATCGACAACCGGCATGGAACTCATGCCCTCGCATAACTGTGCATCGCTCAAGTCCGGAATTTCGCGGCGGAAAAACCCCTCGATACAGGACAGCAGATCCTGTTTCGGATTGTGCATCAGGCTTTGTATGATCGCGTCATAGAAAGCCCGGTATTCTGGTTCCAGCTGGTTTAACTGCTTTTCCAGATGCGCGGCCGGCACATAATTTGCCGTGAACACAAGCGGATACGGACGATGGTCCCATTCTTCAAAGGAGTCTTTTGCAAAATCTGCGCATTCCTTTCCCTGGTATCCCTGCCCGTCTTCCAGCAGGCGGTTTCCCGCAGGCGGAAGAAATGCGCAGGGTATTTCGGGATAAAACCGCTTCATATAAGCGGCATGGTCCCGGTCAATGCAAAACACCTGCATTTCCGGCAGCGGATACTTCAGGGCCCGGTAATAGTAAATCGGATGGTCGACCAGAATGTTCAGACACCGGATGCCCAGCTGTTCCCAAATGCTGGCCGAAGGCTTTCCGTCGTCATCCAGTGCATACCATTCTTCTTCTCCGCTTAAACCGATAAAGTTGAAAGTAAGGAATACGGTTTCTGTTCCTGCCGCGGATGGCCCCGCAGCCGCCTGGCGCAGCTTCCAGGCGCTGAGTCCTGTTTTGTCAAGGTCCATCCAGAAGATTTCATAGCCCCGGGCTTCAAACGCCTCTGCCAGCTGTCTGGAAAAATAGGTTAAAGTCTCTACCGCATTCCTGCACAATACGATTCTCTTAGCCATATCTGATTCCTGTTAATTTTTAAAACTGTGTACCGGCGCCGGGATCCTGCCGGTGCGGTTGATAAACGCGCTGCAGTCGTATGGGTTGACCTCCATGATCGGTGCATAGCCGAGCAGTCCGCCGAACTGGGCCGACTCTCCAACGCCTTTTCCGATCACCGGAATCAGACGGACGGCTGTTGTTTTCTGGTTGATCATCCCGATAGCCATTTCGTCTGCAATGATGCCGGATATGGAGGAGGCTTTTGTATCTCCCGGGATTGCGATCATATCAAGCCCTACCGAACAGACGCAGGTCATCGCTTCCAGTTTTTCCAGTGTCAGCGCATTGGCTTCTACCGCGTCGATCATGCCCTGGTCTTCGCTGACCGGGATAAATGCGCCGCTTAAGCCGCCGACATAGGAAGATGCCATAATGCCGCCTTTTTTTACCTGGTCGTTCAGCAGGGCAAGCGCTGCGGTTGTTCCCGGAGCGCCTGCGTATTCTACGCCGATCTCATGCAGGATATCCGCTACGCTGTCGCCGATGGCTGGTGTCGGCGCCAGTGACAGGTCGATAATGCCGAACGGTATGCCAAGGCGCCGGGACGCTTCCTGTGCGACCAGCTGGCCTACGCGCGTGATTTTAAATGCAGTCTTTTTGATCGTTTCACAAAGAACCTCGAAGCTTTCGCCGCGTGCCTGTGCAAGCGCTGTCTTAACTACGCCGGGGCCGCTGACGCCTACGTGGATCACTGCGTCTGCTTCTGTGACACCGTGGAACGCGCCTGCCATAAACGGGTTGTCATCCGGTGCATTGCAAAAGACCACCAGCTTGGCACATCCGATGGAGTCCCTTTCCTTTGTCCGTTCTGCTGTCTCCTTTACAATCTCCCCCATCAGGCGCACGGCATCCATATCAATTCCTGTCCTGGTAGAGCCGACATTGACAGAACTGCATACAAAATCCGTCTCCGCCAGCGCCTTTGGAATGGAACGGATCAGATGCTCGTCTGCGGCAGTCATGCCTTTGGAAACGAGTGCGGAGTATCCGCCGATAAAATTCACGCCTGTTTTTTTCGCTGCCCGGTCCAGTGTCCGTGCGATGGTGACAAAATCATCGGGCGTTTTGCATGCCGCCCCGCCGATTAAGGCGATCGGAGTGACGGAGATGCGTTTGTTGACAATCGGGATGCAGTAGCTGTTCTCGATTTTCTGCCCGACGGCTGTCAAATCCCTGGCTGTCGAGGTTATTTTACTGTATATTTTTTCATTTAATTTCTCAAGGTCTGCGTCTATGCAGTCTAACAGGCTGATGCCGAGTGTGATGGTACGCACATCCAGGTTTTCCTGCTCGATCATCTTATTCGTTTCTTCAACTTCATGTATATTTATCATGGAAAATCCCCTGCCGCACGGGCAGTTCTTCCTTTCTATTAAAAATTGCTGCCATATCGCTGCTCTGCTGCCGCTCTATGTATGGTTTTTTATATTCTGTGCATTTTTTCAAAAATTTCTTCCTTCTGGCATTTGATCATAACCCCGATTTCTTCTCCAAGCTTGTCCAGCTCCTGCGAACATCTGGAAAATGTCACTTCGGAATCGTTCATATCTACGATCATCATCATATTGAAGAATCCGTCCACAATCGTCTGTGAAATATCCATAACATTGATATTCTGTCCGGATAAATACGTACACACCTTTGCAATAATTCCAACCGTGTCTTTACCAACCACTGTAATAATTGTTTTGTCCGGCCGTTTTACTTCTTCCCGTTCCATTACTGTCTCACTTTCTTTTTCTTATTTTGCAAATCTTATGCGCAGACCATCTGGGACACCTCGCTGCGGCTTGCCACATAGATCGGGAAATCATCGCCTTTGTATGGATTTTCCCCCATGGATACTTCCAGCCGCACTGTTTCGTAGGCAAGCTCCGCAAAATTATTTTCCTTGCTCAAATGGCCCAGTACCACTGACCCGAAATGGTCATGCAGCAGCCTTCCCAGCAGCTGTCCGCTCAATACGTTGGACAAATGCCCCCGGTCGCCCAGAATGCGCTGTTTGAGCGGGTAAGGATAGCTGCCTGTCTGCAGCATACGTACATCGTGGTTGGCTTCCAGCAGCAGGATATCCAGATTCTGCAGCTTGTCCACCAGGGCGTCGTCATAAGTGCCAAGATCCGTGATCACGCCGATTTTCTGGCGGTCTGTCTTCATAATATACGCAACCGGATCTGCCGCGTCATGGGAGATGGAGACCGGATGCACGGTCAGTTCGCCGATCTGAAATTCCTGTTCCGGAAGAACCGGATGCAGCAGGGATTCTTCGATCTTACCTACCGATTTGACCTTGCATATGGCATCCAGCGTCCCTTTCGTGCCGTAAATCGGCAGCCCGTAGCGCCTCGCCAGCACGCCGAGCCCCGCGATATGGTCAATATGCTCATGCGTCACTAAAATGGCTTTCATTTCACTTGTCTTTAAGCCGAGGGAATTTAATCCTGTCTCGATCCGCCTGCCGCTGATCCCTGCGTCGACCAGCAGATGGCAATCCGCTGTGCCGACGCAGATGCAGTTCCCGCTGCTTCCGCTTGCAATACTACCTAATTCCATGATCAGTCTTCCTTCCAGTAAATATCAATCCTGTCTCCAGGGTGCAGCGTCTGCGTATACTGCGCATCCTCACCGTTAACCTGCGTAATCAGCATCCGTCCGCGCGACTGGGTCAGGTCGAACAGATAATGGTCAAAAATATCGACAAAGATAAATTCCTTTTTATTCTGCAGAAGAATCGGTTCCCCGTTGATCATTACCTGGCAGGACTGTTCCTGCGGCAGGACCGGCTGCGGCTCCGGCTGGGAAAATATCTTATTTGCCGCCGCACCCGGCGCATTTGCAAGCGTATCCTTTACCACATCCATCAGCACCTGCGCATCCGCGGTAGCTGCCTGCACGGCTGCCCCCGCGCGTTCCGCGGACATATCCGGCTGCTGTCCAGATTTTACTCCGTCACCAGACTGCTGCTGTGCAGAGCCCGCTCCGTTATCCGGCTGCAGTTGTGCAGAACCCATTCTGCCGCCAGACTGCTGTATAGAGCCCGCTCCGTCACCAGACTGAAACTGTCCGATTGCGTCCCGCTGCTGTGGCTGTCCGGAGTGATCCGTCTGTTGCTGCAAAACATCTTCTGATTTCAGGCCAGACTGCGGCAGCATTGGTATTCCATCTGCATGATCCGGCAGCTGCGGCTGCTGTCCATTGTCCAACCGCTGTCCGGCTGGCTGCAGCTGTCCGTTGTCTGACCGCTGTCCGGCTGGCTGCAGCTGTCCGTTGTCTGACCGCTGTCCGGCTGGCTGCGGCTGGCTGCTGTCCGGAAGCAGCGCAGCTGCCTCCTGCCGGCTGTCTGGAAGCAGCATCTGTCCAGCCTCCTGCAGTATCTGCTGCCCTTCCGGTATAGCCTGCGGCGCCCCCGCAGGCTGCGGCAGGCGCCTTGGCGGCGCATCCGGGTATACATCCTGCGGTGTGGAACGGTAAGAGATCACCTTCCAGTCCACGCTGAAATTCTCATAAACAAGCGCCTGCAGATCCTCCACCCGGTTATTCACCAGAATATCCGCGTCCAGATCCAGCTCCACGTCCATAAATTCCGCCAGCTGCTTCACTGTATAAAAGCTCCTCGTTACTACTGCGTCATGCTCCTGGATCTCATACGTCGGCGGCTCCAGCACGCCGTTGACTTCCACATACCGCGGACAGGTAATCAGCTTACCATTAACTTCAAACGTAATCGTAGAGCTGTGGTACTCCTCCAGCTGTCCGACCAGATAATGCGCTTCGCGCCCCGCTGTGGAAGGCTCGATCGTAATCTCGCAGTTCGGCTCGATCGGCGTATTGATCGAAGCCGGACGGTCATTCATGCGGATAATCGCGGCTTCCCCGGCTTCCCCGCGGACAATGCGCGGCCTGCCGTTCACCGTAAAGTTAATCTCGCGCCCGCGCTTCGGAAACAGCTGGTCGTTCGGAAAGCCCGCCTGGATCGCGGCGTCTACAATGGTCAGTTTTCCATTGTCATACAGCTTTAACCGTTCTCCGTTGAAGCGGACCATAATAAAGTTGTTTTTCTGCTCGTAATAATTCAGGCAAATACCGATCGGCGTCACTAACAGCGGGTCTTTTTCAATCTCTTCCTGCAGAAACGTCACTTCCTTTAACACCTCCGCACCGCGCAGCGCCACGCGTTCCTGCGGCAGCTCCAGCTTTTTGGCCAGCATTTCGTCAAAGCCATGCACTTTTCCGCCGCCGCCGACGATAAAGGTCGCGCTGACGGTCTGGTCGCCGTTTAATTCCCGGATTTTTCCGGCAATATCCGTCGTCATCTTATCGACTAACGGTTCGGTCAGCTGCCAGACTTCCTCCGCTTTAATCGTATGCTTTAAGCTCATAATGTCTTCAAATTCGATCTCGTCGTCCACCGCCGCCGAAAGCTTGATATGCTCCGCCATTTTAAAATCCACGAGATAATTCTGCACAATCAGTTCCGTCAGCTCGTCCCCGGCAAACGGGATCATGCCGTAAGCAATAATGCTGCCGTCCCTCGTTAAGGAAATATCCGACGTGCCTGCTCCCACATCCACCAGCGCGATATTCAGCATACGGAAATTTTCCGGAATCGCCACATCGATTGCCGCAATCGGCTCCAGCGTCATATTCGCCACGGTCAGCCCCGCGAAGCCGACAGCCATATACAAGCCGTCCACAACGTCCTCCGGTAAAAACGTCACAATAATCTTTTCCGAGATCTTGTCCGCCTTATGGCTCTCCAGATTGGAAAAAATCTCATCGTTGATGTAATATTTCATAACGGAATAGCCGACGCAGTAGAACTTGTATTTGGTATCGTTCGCTTCTTTCAGCTCCTGCGCCGCCTTATCCACACCCAGAAGGTCCAGCGTGTGGATATGCTCCCCGGTCACTACGGTTTCCTCCGGAAACTCATATTCCACATACGTCGTCACCGTCTTTAACACACGCCCCGCGGCCGCGATGCAGACCTCTGTCAGCTCCTGCCCGATCTGGTCCTCCAGCTTTTCTTTAATAATAGAAATCGTGCGCCCGACGCGGCCGATATCATGGATCTGCCCGTCCAGCATGGCTCTCGTCTCATGCTCCATGGCATATTGTGCGACTACGATAAATTCCTTCTCTTTTTTATATCCTACCGTACCTACCACGTTGCGTGTACCGATATCCAGCCCGAATACGTATTGCAGCTCTTCCTCCTCTTGTCTGTCCTGTCTGCGTACACTTTCCATTTTTCTGTCTCCTTTATCATTTAACAGCTGCGCCAGCTGCAGATATACCTGTGAGATCGGCCCGTTATTGTCGATCACCACCTGGCAGTGCCTGCGGTAATCCCCTTCCGCAAGCTGCGCCGCAAACATCTGGTCGATCTTTGCGTCCGAATAGCCCCTGTTTTCGATCAGGCGCTGCCTGCGGTTTTCCTCTGTCACATAGACATACCACAATTCATCACAGATCTGTCCGTAGCCGTCCTCGATCAGCAGCGCCGCCTCCAGCACAACATAATCCGTAGAACCGCTCCTGCGCTCTTTTTCCACTTCCTTTAAAATATATTCCTTTACCGCAGGGTGGACAATATTATTCAGCCGTTCCCGTTTTTCCACATCCGCGAAAATAACCTCCGCCAGCTTCTGCCGGTTAAACCTGCCGTTATGGAGCCATATTTTTTCCTGCGAAAACTCTTTTTGCAGCCTGACATAACAGTCATACCCCGGTTCCATAATATCATGCGCCACCTCGTCCGCCACCAGCGTCCTGACCCTGTAATTTTTCCTCAGATAAGCAAGTATCGTGGATTTCCCTGCCCCGACCCCGCCTGTAATTCCAATAAATTTCATTCCGCTCACCCTGACCGTTCCTTCATTAGATGCCTGTCTTAGCCGTTTCCTGCCGATCCCTGCCCGGATACCTATTTTGCTTCATACCAGTCCGCACCCGCATGCATGTCGATTTCCAAAGCAACCGCCAGATCCGCCGCATGGTGCATCTCTTCCCTTAAGATTTCCGCTACCTGTTCTTTCTCTTCCAGATACGTCTCCACAAGCAATTCATCGTGTACCTGCAAAATCAGCCTGGAACGCAGCCCCTTTTCCAGCAGCGCATCGTGTACCCGGTTCATCGCAATCTTAATAATATCCGCCGCCGTACCCTGGATCGGGGAATTCATCGCCACGCGCTCCCCGAACGAACGCTGCATAAAATTACTGGATTTTAACTCCGGCACCGGACGGATCCGCCCAAACATCGAGACTACCTTCCCGTCTGTTTTTGCCTGCTTTACCATACGGTCCAAAAACGCTTTTACACCCGGATACGTCTGAAAATACTGCTCGATATAATCCTGCGCTTCTTTCCTGGAAATGCTTAAATCCTGGCTCAGCCCAAACGAACTAATCCCGTATACAATTCCGAAATTGACAGCCTTCGCATTTCTGCGCTGTGCATCCGTCACCTCGTCAAACGGGATATGGAATACCTGCGACGCGGTCATCCGGTGAATATCCTGCGCTTCCCGGTATGCCTGGATCAGATTTTCATCCCCCGACATATGCGCCAGCACGCGCAGCTCGATCTGGGAATAGTCCGCATCCAGGAACACGCACCCCTCCTTCGGCAAAAACACCTTGCGGATCAGCCTTCCCATCTCCATACGGATCGGGATATTCTGCAGGTTCGGCTCCGTGCTGCTTAGCCGCCCCGTTGCCGTAATCGTCTGGTGGAACGTCGTATGCACCCGCCCGTCCGGCCCGATCACTGCCGCAAGCCCGTCCGCGTAGGTCGATTTCAGCTTCGTCAGCTGCCGGTATTCCAGAATCTGCGCCACAAACGGATATTCCGGCGCCAGCTTATCCAATACATCCGCCGCCGTAGAATAGCCGGTCTTTGTCTTTTTCCCGTAAGGCATATGCAGTTTTTCAAATAAAATCACACCCAGCTGTTTCGGCGAATTGATATTGAACTTCTCCCCGGCCCCCTGCCAGATTTCCTGTTCCAGCTGCGTAATCCGCTCCTGCAGCTTTTTCCCATACTCTTCCAGCGCCTTCCCTTCGAGGCGGATCCCCTCTTTTTCCATATCGGAAAGCGTATAGACGAGCGGCATCTCGATTTCCAAAAACAGCTGCCGCATCCCCTCTTTGTCCAGCCTGTCCCGCAGAACATCCATCGCATGGTACGCCGTATACGCCGGATAGCAGGCAGCCTGCAAAAACTCCTGCGGCTTTTGCTCCATCGCCGCCGGATACGGCAGCTTGTCCAGCAGCTGCGCCCTGGACGGGAACAGCTGCCCAAGGTAATCCTTCGCGATATCCTCGTACGGATACTCACTTTTCAGCGGATCCAGCAGATATGCCGCAACCGTAATGTCAAATAACTGCTTCTGCGCCGGGATATCCACGAACTTTAGCATATGCTTTAAATCAAAGGATGCCACCTGATTCCCGCAAGTCAATACCACAGCAAGCTGGTTAAGCAGCTCTTTTTCCGACACGCCAAGGGCTGGCTGCTCCTTTGCCGACGCACCGCAGGCTGGCTGTTCCGTAGTAGCTGGCTGCTTGGCGTCCGGCTCATCAGGAAACAAGTTCATCTGCACGCCCTCGCAGAACTGCACATCCGGCCCGGCTGCCTGCACCTGATCTGCACGGATAAAATAGACCTCTTTATCTGAAACCGCCACAGCAGCCCCATAAATCACGCCCTGGCTTTCCACCAGCTGCACAGCACATTTTTCCGCTTCCTGCAGCCGTGCAAAAACTTGTCCCGCCTGTGCCGGATCCGTCACCATCCGGAAATATTCCGTCACCGGGATTTGCTCTTTTACTTCCTGCTGCCCCTGGAACCTTGCCAGCATGTTTTTAAATTCCAGCTTCTGGCACAGTTCATAAGCCTGCGGCGTATAAAGGCTTGCAAACTTCGCCTGCGCCAGGTCATAGGCAACGTCTGCATGGGTTTCGATGGTCACAAGCTTTTTGGAAAACTGCGCCTTCTCATAATTGTTTCGGAAAGATTCCCGCACTTTTGTTTTCGGCATATCATCGATATGCGCATACGCGTTCTCAATGCTGCCGTACTGGCTGATGATCTTCACAGCCGTCTTTTCCCCAATGCCCGGCACACCCGGGACATTGTCAGAGGAATCACCCATCAGCGCTTTTACATCAATAAACTCTTCCGGCGTCACACTGTATTTTTCTTTTACCTGGGCGGCATGATAATCCTCCACCTCAGTCCCCGTCTTTTTTGTCTTTGGAATCCGTATCAGAATCTGTTCCGATGCAAGCTGCAAAAGATCCCTGTCACCCGATACAATCGTAACCGCAAGCCCCTGCGCCTCACAGCGCTTTGCAATCGTGCCGAGCAGGTCGTCGGCCTCATATCCCGCCTGCTCCACAATCGCAACGCCCATCGCCTTTAGCATCTGCTTCATCAGCGGCACCTGCTCGCGCAGCTCCGGCGCCATCGGCTTACGCGTCCCCTTATAATCCGCATACATTTTATGCCGGAACGTCGGCTCGCTTACATCAAAAGCAACCGTCAGATAATCCGGTTTTTCTTCTTCCAGAATGCGGAACAAAATATTTAAAAACCCATAAACCGCGTTGGTATGCAGCCCCTCGGAATTTGACAGGTCAGGAATACCGAAAAACGCCCTGTTCAATATACTATGCCCATCGATTAAAACCAGCTTTTCACTCATGGATGACTCCTTTTATTCTATAATCTCTTCCCCGTCCTCATCATAAAGGGTAAAGAATTTCGTGTCAATCTCCGGATAGGAGCGTTTTAATGAAATCGGCTTTCCGCTGTGGCTCAAAAAGCAGTGTTCGCTCTGCGCCACCGCACGCAGCTCCCCGGTCTCCTTATCTGTCATACGGTATACCACCCGCATTTTCACACTGTTATAATCCACCATCCTGGCTTCGATCACGACGGTATCGCGGAAATGCACCATGCTCTTATATTCACATTTTACCGAAAGCACCGGGCTTACAATCTCCAATTCCTCCATTGCCTTGTAGCTAAAGCCCATCTGGTCCATCAGATCCATCCTGGCCTCTTCCATCCAACGGATATAATTGGAATGGTGGATAATGCCCATCTGATCCGTCTCGTAATACTGCGCGGTATGTTCATATGGGCGGATCTTGATTTTTTCTCCTGTGTATGGTTTTATTCTGGTGTCTTTTACTGACATGCAATCACCTTCCTGATCTCTTTTTTGTTCTATCTTTGTTAAGTCTGCTGTGCTGGATCGTATTCCTTGTGTCTTATGGGATATTTATCCTGGTACTGCCTGTCCGGATCCCGGATGGGCAATGGTTTTGTACATAATTGTTATTATGCCACAGTAGATGGGTAATTTCAAGATGTTCTCGGACAAGAATCTAAAACGTATCTGGCAAAATATTGATTCAGGATAACAGAATTGACATTGTGTTGCATTTTTTTTGCTTCCTGATAGATTTTAATTGGCCAGGGGATGTGGCTAGCCGGACGACTCTGCGGGTGGTGGGCAGGGCATG
>CANOET010000068.1 GCA_947564835.1 uncultured Eubacterium sp.
AGTTCACCGCAGCGTTGCCCCAGTCCGCCCAAGGTGTGTCTCCCGGCGGATCCCCAGTCCACAGCCCGCAGAGTCGTCCGCATATCCACATCCCCCAGCCCACCCAAATCCGTCCGCATATCCACATCCCCCGGCCCACCCAAATCCGCCCCCCTATCCAAATATTTACCCAACCGGCAAATTCAGCAATATCCTAACCAAAAACACCCCATTCTGATCCGAAAAATCAATCTCCCCATGATAACGTGCAACTGTCTTTAAAATACTCGCCACCCCAATCCCCCCTCCTGTTTCCGATTGCGGCAGCCCTTTATGAAAAATGACGCGCCCATTGCTCGTATTGCGGCACTGGATACTGACTTTATGCCCCTTTTTCGCAATGTGTATCCATATCTCCTGCTCCTTTTTGCCGGATGCGGCACATCCATGGATCGCATTTTCAAATACATTAGCAAGGATCGCGACCCAGTCTGTATCACGGATGGAAAGCTCCTGCGGAAGATTTGCTTCGATTTTCACATGGATCTTTTGATTCGCCGCTTTGCCTGCGTATGCGGACAGAATGCTGTTAACGGCCTGGTTGCTGCAGATTTCTTTGGTCCCGCTGTTTTCCACTTCTTCCTCATACTGGTCCAGATAAGCGAGCAGCCCTTTGGTCTCCCCTTTCTGTGCGTATTCGCGGATCAACAGCATATGATGGCGCATATCGTGGCGGTGCCTTGCCATTTCCTGCTGTGATTCCTGCATCAGATCCATCTGGCGGCGCAGCAGCTGTTCATTGACTTCCAGCAGCTCTTTTTCCGCCTGGTAATAATGCTCCTGCCCCAGATGGATGTACAGATGCAGGATAATAAACTGGAGTGCGCCTGCCATAAACAGGATCAGAAACGCCCGTACCATATTAAAAACGGAAAATCCCTGGAGATTCGGCCAGTATGCCATAATCGCACCGAGCATAACCGATACAAAGAGCGTAACAATACTAAATGCATCCATTTCCTCAATTAAAAAATCCACGCCTCCAAGAAACTGCCTGCGGAATTTTTTCCAGGTAAAGGTCAGTATGACTGCTGCACAAATCGCACGCACCAGAATATCGACCCATAAATTCCCGCCAAATCCCCACCGCGCTACATCGACGCCGCAAAATGTACATACTGAAAACAGGTAGAACGCCAGCGCCATTTTATATAGGGACAGATAGAATACTTCCCCGCTCATCAGGCTGCAGAATATCCCGATAACCGGAAGTGTAGATAGCGCCGCATACTGGACAAAGCTGTCATTTGCATACAAATACCATAAGCTGTAACACGTAATCAGCGTGCTGCCGAATATGGCATAACCCCATATTGTTACTTTTCTGGAAAACCGCGGGCGGTCAAGCATCAGAAAAAAAGCCAGCATCAGCCCCGCACTGATCAAATTACGGAAAAACGCTATCCAGAATGAACCTCCCAGCATAATGGAATCCCCCTTGGAAATTATCAAAGCATGATTTTTCATAGCTTAGAAACTTGTTCTTAGAAACTTATTTATAAAACTTATTTTTACATATCCTGGCCTGTTATGCCACCGCCAGGGAACCATTCGCTGTTTTTGCGGTACAGAATGCATGATTTAAGCCGGAGCAATCTGCCTGCAGCTCCCGCGTACCACCATAGAATGCGGAACGATAATCTTTGTCGCCAGCAAATTCGGATTCTCAATGTGGTTGATCAGCTGCGAAGCGGCTTCCATCCCAAGCTGGAAGGAATTGACATCAATCGAGGTCAGCTGCGGTGACGTGATCCGTGCAAGCAGTGAATTATTAAACGACACAATGGACAAATCCGCAGGCACGGAAAGCCCCAGGCGGATGCAGGTCCGTTCCAGGGCCACAGCAAGGATATCGTCGCTGGCTACAACCGCTGTCGGCCGGTTCTCCTGCTCCAGAAGCTTTTGGAACTGCCCGCATTCGTCCAGGGAGAGCCTGTCTGCCTCTATGCAATAATCGGGATTCAGCGCCAGCCCATGTCCCAGCAATGCATGCTGGTAGCCTTCTTTGCGGTCTGCAGAATAGTACATCGCATATTCACTGCCTACATAAGCAATCCTGCGGTGGCCCAGCTGATACAGATATTCGGTGGCTTCCTGCCCCGCCAGCAGGTTGTCGTTGTCAATATACACTGTCTGGTTCGCATACTGCTTTGTTTTGCCGATCATGACATAGAGCAGTCCCTCATTATACAGATAATCCACAACTGCATCATCCTGTTTGGAATACAGCATAAGAAACCCGCCCATACGCTCGTCCTTTGCCAGTGTGCGGACAGCCTGCAGGATCTCTCTTTCATCCTTTCCGGTTACAACGGCGCTGATATATTCCCGTCCGTTGCAAAACTGGCTGATCCCGCGGATGGCCTCCAGGTAAAATGCATTTTCATATACATCCTTAGAGGAAGGCGGGAGGATCACGCTGATCAGCTGTGCGGGCTGCCCCGCGGGGGCCTGCTGGATATTCGGTTCATAGCCAAGCTCTGCCATTGCGCGCCGGACTTTTTCTTTTGTCTCCCTGCTGATGGACGGGTGGTCTTTGCAGGTTCTGGATACCGTGGACGGGGATACGCCTGCCAATGCAGCAACATCTTTGATCGTAACAGCCATGGGTGGTACTCCTTTTTCTTGTGATTGTAGTGTTCTGACACATCATGGTATGATAGAAAATATTATAGAAAAAATTTGCAAAAGTCAACCGGGTGTACCGCATTTTCTTTGCTGGACGGCAAAGATGCTCTTAAATCTTCGTCATTTTACATAAATTTCCCCTACCAATACTATACAATATGCCAAAAAATCTGGGAAATGTAAAATACAAGTTGCGTTTCTACCGTAAATGATGTACAGTTTACTCATAGTTGTTGCGTAAATATCATGCAATTATTCCGCAAATATGCACAATATATTCTACGTATATTGCATAAAAGCATGGAACAAACGCAGCTGATACTACTTAAATCATACGAGAAAGAAACGGAGGATTCTATGATGGGCAGTATTTCAATCATTGCTCCCTTAACGGGAGAAATCGTTGCACTGGAACAGGTGCCGGATCCGGTGTTTTCTGAAAAAGCGCTGGGCGACGGGATCGCCATCCTGCCGGAGGACGGCAAAGTCTACAGCCCGGTTACCGGTGTGGTTGCAACTGTTGCTGCAACGAAGCATGCATATGGCTTCCAGTCAGAAGACGGGCTGGACGTGCTGGTGCATGTCGGGCTGGAAACGGTGGGCCTGAACGGCGAAGGATTTACGGTACATATCAAGGAAGGCGACAAGGTGAAGGCCGGGGACCTGGTTGCAGAAGCGGATCTTTCCCTGCTAAAGAGCAAAAATCTGAATCTGATTACACCTGTGCTGATCTGCGACGGTATGGATGACAAACAGATGCAGCCTTGCTCCGGCCGGGTAACAGCCGCAAAGGATGCGGTGATCGTCTTAGAAAAAACTGCTGCCGTAATCGGAAATGCGCAAAACAGCGCAGGCGCCGCATCCGGAAATGCGCAGAACAACGCAGGCGCCGCATCCGGAAATGTGCAAAACAGCGCAGGCACAGCCGCTGCTTCGGCCGCATCCGGCGCTTCGGCAGGGCCGGAAAAGAAAAAAGGCGGCCTTAATTTTGATTTTCTGCAGAAGCTGGGCAAAGTGCTGATGACCGTTATTGCTGTTATGCCGGCTGCCGGGCTGATGCTCAGCGTGGGTAAGCTGGTGCAGATGGCCGGCGCGGATATTTCAGCTCTTCAGACGATTGGCAGCACGATGGAAAATATCGGCTGGGCGATTATTAACAACCTGCACATTCTGTTTGCTGCCGCAATCGGCGGTTCGTGGGCGAAGGAACGTGCTGGCGGCGCGTTCGCTGCGATTATTTCGTTTATACTGATCAATTGTATTACAGGCGCTGCGTTCGGCGTTACAAGCGCGATGCTGAATGAGCCTGGTGCAACGGTTACTTCGCTGTTCGGCCAGGAAATGCTCGTGGAAAATTATTTTACCTCTGTGCTCGGCGCGCCTGCCCTGAATATGGGTGTGTTCGTCGGAATTATTGCCGGTTTTGTGGGCGGCGTGGTCTATAATAAGTATTATAATTTCCGCAAGCTTCCGGACGCGCTTTCTTTCTTTAACGGAAAGCGTTTCGTGCCGCTGGCGGTCATTGCCTACTCTACCGCAATTTCCCTGATTATGGCGCTGATTTGGCCGGTGGTGCAGACAGGCATTAATTCGTTCGGTGTATGGATCGCCAATTCGTCGACCTCTTCACCGGTATTTGCACCGTTTATTTATGGAACCCTGGAGCGTCTGCTGCTGCCGTTCGGCCTGCATCATATGCTGACGATCCCGATGAATTATACTTCCTTCGGCGGGACTTACATGATCCAGACAGGCATCAATGCCGGATCTGAAGTATTCGGGCAGGACCCGCTGTGGCTGGCATGGGTTACGGATCTGATCAATTTCAAAGATGCCGGAGACCTGGCTGCTTATGAAAACTTAATGGCGACGGTTACGCCGGCGCGTTTTAAAGTCGGACAGATGATCGGCGCAACCGGGCTGCTGCTTGGTATCGCGCTTGCGATGTACCGCCGCGTAGATGAAGACAAGAAAAAGAACTATAAATCTATGTTCGTTTCTACGGTGCTGGCTGTATTTTTAACAGGTGTCACCGAGCCGCTGGAATTTATGTTTATGTTCTGTGCGCTACCTTTGTATGTCGTATACGCTGTGCTGCAGGGATGCGCCTTTGCGATGGCCGGTATTTTTGACCTGCGCCTGCATTCCTTCGGGAACCTGGAATTTCTCACGCGTGTGCCGATGTCCTTAAAGGCCGGGCTGAGCGGGGATATTGTCCATTTTCTGATCTGCTGCGTCGTATTTTTCGCCGTCGGTTACGTCGTTGCTTACGTCATGATCGGCAAGCTGAATTTTGCAACGCCGGGGCGGCTTGGAAATTATACCGATGACAACGAAGAAGAAGGCTCTTCTGCCCCGTCCGGCTCCGGCGGCGGAAACGGCAACAGCCAGCCGGAACGTATTATTGCCCTGTTGGGCGGACGGGAAAATATTACCCTGGTGGATGCCTGCATGACCCGGCTGCGTGTCACCGTCAAAGACCCGTCCAAGGTTGCCGATACGCCGGCGTGGAAGGCGGAGGGCGCGCTTGGGCTTGTAAAAAAAGACAACGGTATCCAGGCTATTTACGGGCCGAAAGCAGACGTGCTCAAATCAGATATTAACGATATTTTATAATACGTGCGTGGAGGCCCCCTCCACGCAAATCTGTAACAGAAAGCAGGGATTGCTTATGAAGCTACTGACTTTAAATACACACAGCCTGCAGGAAGAACACTATGAACGCAAGCTGGAAGCATGCGCGGCGGTGATCTTACAAGAACAGCCGGACGTGATCGCTATGCAGGAAGTAAATCAATCGATCGATGCACCGCTTGCGCGGGCTGCTTTGCTGGACGGATATGTTCCGTGCCTGTCAGGGCATGCCGCCATCCGTGAAGATAACCATTCCACCCGGATAGCCATCCGTGAAGATAACCATGCCGCCCGGATAGCCAGGCGGCTTAGGGACGGCGGGCTTTCTTATTCCTGGACCTGGATGCCGGCCAAGGTCGGATACGGGAAATATGATGAAGGAATGGCGCTTTTCAGCCTAAAGGAAGGCATCCGGTCTGCGGAATCGTTTTATATCAGCGGCTGTACGGATTATCAGAACTGGAAAACGCGCAGAACACTCGGGATCCGGACAGAAGGCCGCGCAGACTGGTTTTTCACCGTCCACATGGGATGGTGGCAGGACGAACAAGAGCCGTTTGCCGGCCAGTGGAAACGGCTGAACAACGCGCTGCAGCAAAAAAAAGAGGAAGGCGCCAGGATCTGGCTGATGGGGGATTTCAACAGCCCGGCACAATTCCGCGGGCAAGGCTACGACCTCATCCAGGCAGACGGCTGGCTGGATACGTACCAGCTGGCCGAAGAGCGGGACGACGGTATTACCGTCAGGGGCTGTATTGACGGTTGGCGCTCATTTACCGAAAACGGACAGATGCCGGAAGGCATGCGCATGGATCACATCTGGTGCAACAGCGCTGCCCCGATCGCGCGTTCCCAGGTGATCTTCAACGGAAGCAACGGCCCTGTCGTATCGGACCATTTCGGCGTCCTGATCACTGCCGCAGATCCGGACAGCCGTCATTATTAAGGAGGACAGATTATGAACCGAACAGCGGGAATATTACTCCCGATCACAAGCCTGCCGTCGAAATACGGCATCGGCTGTTTTTCCAAAAGTGCATATGATTTTGCAGACTGGCTGAAAAAAGCCGGGCAGACCTACTGGCAGATTCTGCCGCTCGGCCCGACCAGTTACGGAGATTCCCCTTACCAGTCTTTTTCCACATTTGCAGGAAACCCTTATTTTATCAGCCTCGAAGCGCTGATCGAAGAAGGAGTACTGACCGGGGAGGAATGCAGCGAAGCAGATTTCGGAGAGCTTGCCTGCGATATCAATTATGAAAAAATGTATCAAAGCCGCTACCCGCTGCTGCACAAAGCCTACGAGCGCAGCAACATCGCTGCGCAGGCGGATTACCAGAAATTTATCAGCGAAAACAGCTGGTGGCTGTCCGATTATGCATTGTTTATGGCTCTAAAAGACCGTTTCGACGGCATTCCATGGAACGAATGGCCGGAGGATATCCGGCTACGTTATGGATATTCCATGGATTATTACCGCCGTGAGCTGTATTTTGAAATCGAATTTCAACAGTATATGCAGTTCAAATTTTTTGAACAGTGGAACGCGCTGAAGGCTTATGTCAACAGCCAAGGCATCCGTATTGTCGGCGATATCCCGATCTATGTGGCCATGGACAGCGCGGACGCCTGGGCACATCCGGAGCTGTTCCAGCTGGATGAGAAAAATGTACCTTACGCTGTCGCAGGCTGCCCACCGGACGGATTTTCCGCGGACGGGCAGCTTTGGGGAAATCCGCTTTACCGCTGGGACTATCATAAAAGCACCGATTACGCATGGTGGATGTCCCGCCTGTACTTCTGCTTCCAGATGTACGATGTCCTGCGGATCGACCATTTCCGCGGCTTTGACGAATATTACTCGATCCCTTACGGGGAAGCATCCGCTGTAAACGGCCATTGGGAAAAAGGTCCGGGCATGGAACTGTTCCGCTGCATGGAACGCCACCTGGGCAAACATGACGTAATTGCGGAGGATCTGGGCTATGTGACGGATTCTGTACGCCAGCTTGTACGCGACAGCGGCTTTCCGGGGATGAAAGTACTGGAATTTGCTTTCGATTCCAGGGATTCCGGTTCAGCGAATGATTATCTGCCGCATAACTACATTGAGAATTGTGTGGCTTATACCGGGACGCATGACAACGAAACGATTACCGGATGGTTTACTTCCATAAAAGAAGAAGAACGCCAGCTTGCCAGGGATTATCTGTGCGACCAGCATACGCCGCAGGAGCTTTTGCACCGGTCCTTTATTTCGCTTGTGATGCGCAGCAGCGCCGGCATGTGTATCATCCCGATGCAGGATTATATGGGGCTTAGTAATGACTGCCGGACGAATAAGCCGTCTACGGTCGGGACGAATTGGAGGTGGAGGCTGACGGAGGATGATCTTTCCGAGGAGCTGTTGGAGGAGATTTTGGCTGTTACGAAGCGGTATGGGAGGATGAATTGGGCGGAATAGTAACTTAAGAATCCCTGATTTGGATGAGCCAGAAAAGAAACACTTTTGACATGGCTTAATTGGCCGGGGGATGTGGATAAGCGGACGACTCTGCGGGCTGTGGCCAGGGGACGCAGCCCGCAGAGTCTGGTTATTGGCAAGCTTTCAAACACCTGAATTTGCGTTTTATGTAAAGCCATTTCCTTTCATCCTGCTGGATTTCACTCACAAATTTCAAAAATATTTCTTTTCTGTTTTATCCAGGCTACCACTAATAAAGTTTAGCTTTTATGTTATTTTTCTTTTATGCAAATATAGCTTTACTGTATCAAGAAATATGCTTGCATTTTTTAATTGCACTTCTGAATCTTCTTTGGAAGCTATGAAAAAATCGGAGTAATCGCATTTCTCACGAATACGATAGGCACTGTCAATGAACTTATAAATATTTTTATCAAATTCTCCTGTATGAACAAAATACTGGTTAAAATGTGCAATAACTGAACTATGCTTAGATGCATCAAATCCATCTAAAATATTAACTGCCCGGATACTATGAAATATTGCATAGTACGATCTGTTAATTGAAGCCTTAAAAAACCCAGATCGATGATTATATTCTGCCGTCAACAGATCTTCTTTTGCACGTTCTATTCTATATCTGCACAGTGTCTGTGTATCAAGCGGCATATAGGATAACTCCTTTTTCAGATATATTCCTATAATATGGCAGTACATGTTTCCAGTTCAGATATTCCTGATAACAAACATCAATGATGGAAAACACTCGCATATACTTAATGGAAATGTCCGTAGACACATCACTGAGTTGTTCACTATATAACCGAAGTTCTTTATCGTCTGCATCAACTAATACTAAGATATCGATATCTGATTCTTTCGTATCTACTCCCCTTGCCACAGAACCATATAAAATTACTTCTTTTAGTTGTTTACCATAAACATGAATTAGATTTTCCGCAAGTTCAGATAACATTTTTTTCATCTGCTCATCTTTCATGTGTTCCATACTTTCTGCCCCCTTACAATCAATAGCAATCTAGTACTGCGTTGTGCAATATGACATTCTCTTTTGTCCGATAGATGCCCCTTTAAATTATGATCTCTTCTTTATAGGAAGTGATGCTGGTATCCTCAAATCATCAACGATATTATATAATATGTTTAAATCATAATTCCCTTTTTACATAACTTTATGTCTTTATTAAATTTTGTTGTTGAAGACAGTTTCAGCATTCGGGATTTCTTCACCATCAGTTACGCCATGTAAGTAAGAAACAATATAGCCAATTTTGTAATCTGGTATTTCATTTAGAATCTGCTTAGCTTTTTCTCTCTCGCACATATAAATACCCTCTTTCTTAACTTATAAACTAATTATAGCAGGTTCCAGCATAATTTCAAGCCATATCTAAAAGTAAGTAAATCCAGCTGTCTTTCGTCAACTTTACACAGCACTGAATTTTTAGTACTACGTTGTTCTATTAACTGTGAATACAGTACCTGAATTTTGTGTCAGCTAAAGTATTCCCTGCCCACAGCCCGCAGAGTCGTCCGGATAGCCACATCCCCTGCCCCATAATTTCCGACACTTCTCCCATTTCCGCCTTATTAACTGTCACATTTCCATTTTCAAAGAAATATACTGATAACAAAACAAATGGTACATCTCCACCCAAAAGGAGGTCTCAACATATGTATCCTGTCGTATTTCTAGCGCTTCTTGCCACAACCGCAACCTGGTCTGTAACGGCATTAGGCGCTGCAACTGTTATTTTCTTCAAATCCCCCAACACCCGGCTGATGAATCTGATGCTGGGCTTTGCATCCGGCGTTATGATTGCAGCCAGCTTCTGGTCCCTGCTCCAGCCGGCTATTGAACGTGCCGAAGCGCGCCAGGGAATGCCTGCCTGGCTGGTTGCGACAGCTGGTTTTCTAAGCGGCGCTGTATTTATGTGGCTGTCTGACCAGGCAGTCTCCCGTGCCAGAATGCGTATCTGCAGCATGCATGCAGGCAAAGGCACGTCCTGTGCCGGCCCTGCATCCGGCAAACGCCGTTGTAAGAGCCATACGGAATCTGATATGCAGGCATGCTCCGCGGACAGCTGTGCGTGGCAGCCGCAAAGCGCAGCCGCCGAACGCTTTAGCCGTATCCTGATGCTGATCCTTTCGATCACGCTGCATAATATCCCGGAGGGCCTGGCTGTCGGTGTTGCTTTTGGTGTCCTGCAGGATGGTTATTCGCCGGAAAGCCTGATGGGCGCTGTGACGATCGCTGTGGGGATCGGGCTGCAGAATTTTCCGGAAGGGGCGGCTGTGTCTATTCCGCTGCGGCGGGAAGGCTTTTCCCGCAGAAAAAGCTTTTTTTACGGGCAGGCTTCCGGGATTGTGGAACCGGTTGCGGGATTGTGCGGCGCCTTATTGGTCGTCTATGTAGAAGCCGTCCTGCCGTTTGCCCTTTCCTTCGCGGCCGGCGCTATGATTCTGGTGGCTGTCCATGAGCTGATCCCGGAATGCCAGCAGAATCAGAAAAACCAGCCTTATTCTGCGACGATGGGCATTGTGCTTGGCTTTGCAGTTATGATGCTGTTGGATGTCATGCTTGGTTAGCGCCGTTGTGCTGGACGCTAACTGATGCTCATGTCAAACCGGCTTAGCTTTTCCAGCAGGATTTCTTCTTCTGTCGGGGTATCGGTCGCTGCTTCGATTTGCTGGCGGATGCCGATCATTTTCTGGTCGGTCATGGAAATAACATCCGCGCATTCTTTCAGCTGTGCGACGATCTCCTGCTGGTTCGGGATGTTCTGCTTATATTTCAGCTGATGCTCCAGGCTTGCCCAGAAGTCCATCGCGATTGTGCGGATCTGCACCTCTACCTTCATATCTTTTTTAAAATTCGCAAAGAAAACCGGGATGCTGACAATCAGATGCAGGCTGCGGTAGCCGTTCGGTTTCGGTTGAATGATATAATCTTTGCGTGTGATCAGCGTAATATCATCCTGTGCCAGCAGCGCATCCGCGATTTCGTAAATATCGTCGATATAAGAGCAGATCACCCGGATGCCGGCAGCGTCATGGATATAGTTTTCAATATTTTCCAAAGAAAAACGGTATCCGCCCCGGTCCAGCTTCGCCATAATGCTGTTCGTATGCTTCAGACGTGTGGAAATGGCGCTGATCGGGTTGCGCTGGTACCGGACGCTGAACTCTGTATCGAGTACTTCAAATTTGGTTCTGATTTCTTTTGCTGCACATGTATACATCATCATCAGTTCCCGGTAACCGACAAGCATGTCCATAAACTTTCTCGTCTGGCTAACTTTTTCCGGGGTATCCAGCAGTGTGATCAGCCCTTCGGCCAGCTCTTCTCCAAGGATATCTTCTTCCTGATTTTCCATTCTGTTTTCCTCCAACTTCTGTTACTTGTTTGTTACAGATTCATGCTACCACATTATAGCATAATTTTGGCAAAAACAGCTAAATTTTCACTAAATTATCATGAAATTTTAAGAAAGTGTGTTACAGTTCACACCCATTCTGCTGATCGATTTCTCTGAAACTGCCGGACTGCTGAATCTCTGACCGCGGTCACCAAGTCAGCGGTCTTTTGATTTACCTGCAAAAATTTTAAAAAAGAGATGTAAACCTTTCCCATATATGATAAAATAATTCCATTAGCGTATTACAAAGGAGTGTCTTGATATGAGAAAGTTTCATACGATCAAACAAAAGATTATTTTTTATGTCATGGCAGTGGCAGTCTTTCAGGTTGTCACGATTTTGCTGGTCATGTCCTTCGGCAATATCCGTTCCACAAACACCACGCTGCTGGACAATATGCAGACGACTGCAAGAATCGCCTCGCAGAGCATCAGCTCGAATCTGCACCTTCTGACCGAACGCATGTACAATCTTTCCAGGGAAACGGTCTTTACCGACGCCGCTTCGCCAGACCAGGCAAAGCAGGAATGCCTGGACCAGGCAAAGCTGCAGATCGAATTTGTCTGGCTGGCCGGCTACGGAACAGACGGCAGCAAGCAATTCGGCGATAGCAGCGCACCATCCAGCATTGCGGATCAAAACTATTATTCACATTTAACAAATACCGGAAATCTGGTCATCGGCGATCCTTACGATGATAACGGACAGCTGCAGCTTACTGTCGGCATCCCTTATACGGTAAATGATGAGACAGCAGGATATTTGGTCGGAAGCTACAAATACGATATCTTAAATGATGTATTAAGTATGCTGATTGTCGGCAGCACCGGAAGCGCCTGTATTCTGAATGAAGAAGGCATCGTGATCGGCGACCGGGATACCGCGAACGTGGCTGCACGGAAAAACCTTTACGATTCCGCCCCATCATCCGCGGTCAAAGAAACCTATGATAAAGTACTTGCCTACCAGACGGGCTCGGATATGATTCCATTTGAAGGTAAAAAAAGCTATATCGGCTACGCGCCGATTCCGGGTACCAACTGGACGCTGCTGATCCATGCCCCGAAGATTGAATTTATGGATACTGTAATTTCCTCCATTACATTGTCTGCATTGCTGTCCGTCCTGTTTCTGGCGCTTGGAGCGGTATGGATTATTACGGTTTCGCAAAAGATCTCGGTATCCCTGACATCTGCTACCAGACGTCTGCAGGATCTGGCCAACGGAAATCTGACCGACCCTGTCGTACTATCGGAAAGCAAGGATGAGACGGCGATTCTGACCGACGCGTTGTCTAAAACAATCGCCAGCCTGAACAAATACATACAAGATATCCGTATCTGCCTGAGTACACTGGCGCAGGGAGATTATACCGCTGAAATTCCGGATAATTTTGACGGGGACTTTTCCTCCATCCGGGATTCCCTGGAGCATATTTCCATTTCCCTGAACCAGACGATGGTCCGTATGAACCAGTCTTCCCAGGAAGTCACGCAAAACTCGGTGAAAGTATCCAACCATGCGGGCCAGCTGCAGGATGCTTCCCTGCGGCAGACAGAATTGTTAAAACAGCTGGAGGACAGCACTGCATCCATTACAGAAGCGATCGAAAAAAACAAAGAACAGGTGCTGCAGATGGAATCCTGCTCGGAAAATGCCACAGAAAAAACCTCAGCCGGCGACCAGTCCATGCAAAGCCTGCTGACATTGATGACAGATATCCATAATTCCGTAGAAGAGATCTCCAAGATCAGTAAGATGATCGGCGATATTTCCTTCCAGACAAACCTGCTTTCGCTAAACGCTTCCATCGAAGCGGCCCGCGCAGGTGAAGCCGGCCGCGGGTTCGCAGTCGTAGCCTCCCAGATCGGACAGCTGTCCGGCCAGACTTCCAAAGCGCTGCAGCAGACCGATGATATCATTACGCAGTCTGCAGACATGATTCAAAAAGGTGTGGAAGCCGCCAACCGTACTGCCGCCGCTTTCCGGGAAATCCAGGAAGTAGCCAGACAGTACCGTGAAATCTCTGCCCGTCTTTCCAGCACGGCGGAAGAACAGACCTCTGCCGTATCCTGCGTCACCGGGCAGTTAGGTTCGATCCACCATATCGCAGATGAAAACCGCAGAATGGCACAGGAAACATCCGAAATGGCTGACCGTTCATTAAAACAGGCAGAGAATCTGCAGCGCTATGTCTCGCAGGTAAAATTAAAGAATCATTAAATAACTGCGGCAGGTCTTCCACTCTGCTGCAGCTTCAGGAAAATATGGTAAATTTGTGAAAGGAGCTTGCAAGCTATGAACCAAAGATTCCGTTTCCGCCGCCTGGTTCTCCCGGCGCTCTTCTGCGCCTGGATACTGGGCGGCTGCAGTTCAGCAACGTTAAAGGACGGTTTTTATACCGCCCAGATGTCCGATTATTCCCATGGCTGGAAGGAATATCTGTGCATTATGGTAAAAGATGACAAAATCGTATACGCAGAGTTCAACGCCAAAGACCCAAGCGGCTATATCAAAGCCTGGGATAATGCCTATATGCAGAACATGGCTGCCGTAGAAGAGACTTACCCAAATGACTATACCAGAAAATATGTTGCGCAGCTGATTGAAGCGCAGGACACAAACGGGCTGGATACCGTCAGCGGCGCTACCCATTCAGGCAATAACTTTGTCAGACTGGCGGCGGCTGTCATTGCCCAGGCGGCGGATGGAAATCCTGATATCGTAACGGTAGAAAGCGAAGCTGAGTAACCTTCCGCATCTGCCTGCCGCAACGGAAATCCTTACAAACCACATACGAAACACTGCTTCACACAGTACAAAGGAGCCAGCGCTTATGACTATTTCAGAATATGAAAATTACCAGGAAAAGAAAAAACACTTCGATGCGGCATTTCCATACAATACCTACCTGTGCTGCATCCCGCAGGATTTTTTATCCGTACCGCTGCACTGGCATCTGGAAATGGAGATTATCTACATCAAAAAAGGATGCGGCAAAGTATCCATAGACCTTTCTTCCGCCCTTGTAAAGGAAGGGGACATTATCCTGGTAGCGCCCGGGCAACTGCACGGCATTTCCCAGCAGGAGGACATCCGGCTGGAATATGAAAATATCCTGTTCGACCTGCATATGCTGGAAGCAAAAAACAATGACAGCTGCACGGCAGACTTTTTCGAGCCACTGCAGCACTCCCACATGCTGGCCAAAAATATCTATACGCCGCAGGACCAAAAATACCAAAAAATCGCCAGCTGCCTGGACCGCGCCGACGAAGTCTGCAAAACCTTCCCCCACGCCTACCAGCTGGCGCTCAAAAGCTGTCTGTTCGGGCTGTTTTACGAGCTGTTCGCTGACTGGGCAATTGCAGCCGCCCCCAAAAAACCGCTCCCTTCCCTGGAAAAGCTGAAAATCATCCTCAAATATGTAGAAAACCATTACCAGGAACGCATTACCATCCAGGAAATCGCAGCTTTTTGTGATTACAGCCCGTCGCATTTTATGAAATATTTCAAACATGCAATGGGAATGCCCTTTATCACTTATTTAAACGACTACCGGCTGACGATGGCGGCCAGGCTCCTGCTCGCTTCAGACTGCAGCGTACTGTCCGTCTCCCAGGAGGTCGGCTTTGAAAACCTGTCCCATTTTAACCGCTGTTTTAAAAAGAAATTCGCAGTAACGCCGGGCGCTTACCGCAATACCGCAAAACCGGGCTGACGCTTGACCCAAACAGTTCCGTCCAAGATAGTTTAGTTCAACTTATCTAAGTTCAACTTATCTAAGTATAGAAAGGATCTGCGCGATGCATTATCAAAATATGCTGTTTGACTTATATGGAACATTAGCTGATATCCATACAAACGAATCCAAAAAAGAACTCTGGAAGCTGCTTGCCGTCTGGTACAAATCACACGGCGCGTTTTATTCACCGTGGGAATTGCAGAAAACATACCGGCATCTGGTACAAGAAGAAAAAAAACAGGCAGCGCTGCGCCACCCGGACTATATCCACCTGGATATCCAGCTGGAACGGGTCTTTGAAAAGTTATATGCAAATAAAAGAATTTGTACATCCAAGGAAGTTATCGCGGAAACCGCATTATTTTTCCGTACTATGTCAAGAACATATTTAAAGCTGTATCCGGGTGTCCGCCCGATGCTGCAGGAACTGCGCGCAGAAGGCAGACGGTGCTTTTTGCTGACAAACGCACAAAATGTCTTCACTATGCCGGAATTAAAGCTGCTTGGAATTGTGGACTGTTTCGACGGTATTATAATTTCTTCCATAGAAGAATGTGCAAAACCAGACCCGCATTTTTTTCAGGCTGCCTGTGTGCGGTACGGGCTTGAGAAGGCGGATACGCTGATGATTGGGAATGATCCGGTTACGGATATCGGAGGGGCGAATGCTTTTGGGGTGGATTCGGTCTATATTCATTCTGATTTGTCGCCGAAATGGACTGGGGCACCGAAGAGTACTTATTTGATCCGGAATGGGGGGATGGATCAGTTGAAAAGGCTGCTTGGATGAAGAAATACTTTTGGGATGTGTGGCTATCCGGACGACTCTGCGGGCTGCGGCCAGGGGACGCGCTGGGAGACACACCTTGGAAGGACGTTTGAGGGGCGCTTTT